>JBFWIW010000027.1:15610-36731 GCA_050253535.1 Oscillospiraceae bacterium | reverse complement strand
CATGACCGCAAAAATCGATTATATCTGCACCGGAGGCGGCGCCCTCATACGTTTTCTGACCGGCGAGGAACTCCCCGTCGTAAGAGCGCTCAGACATGGCTCCAACCTGTGACGACTCCCCGGACTTAACCGTGTTCAGCTTATCATAAGCAAGGATCAATCAATCTTTTTTCGTGCAACTTTGACGTATTTTATAACATTTTGGGAGGAGTGAACGACTTGTCAGAATTGTCCGTTCCCAATTATATCGAGCCAACCGAACGCGTATTGCGCATAAAGGAGGCATTTTTAGCCGCCGTTCCCGAAATGTGTTGTGAGCGCGCTCTTATCTATACGGAAGTATATCGGTCCAATGCCTCTCTTCCCCTGATCGAGCTGCGTGCCAGGGCGCTGCGCCGTACGCTTGAGGACATGCCTGTCTTTATACTCGACGGAGAGGTTATCGTCGGGCATCCCGCTTCACGCTTCCGTTCGGCCGAGGTTTTTCCTGATGTCAATATTGCCATCATGGATGAGATCGACCAATTTGGAACACGGGAATATAACCGTCTGAAAGTAAGTCCAGAAGTCCGTGAAAAGCTTCTGGGCATCATGCCCTTCTGGAAAGGAAGAACCCCGCATGATTTATTGTCTGCTCAGCGGTCTTCCGCGGTAAAAGACGCCTTTGCCTGCGGCCTGCTTTCCAATCCCCATGAATGGAGCGGATTCGCCCATGTGGCGATGGATTACCGCAAAATCCTGCACAGCGGAATAATCGGGCTTATGGACACAATTCGTCTTTACTCGGAAAAACTGCCTGAGAGCGATCCCGCCTGTGAGGAGAAACGATCCTTCTATCGCGCCGAGCTGGACATCTGTGAAGGTGTTCTGGCCTTTGCCCGGCGGTACCGCAATCTGGCTCTGCAGAAGGCGGCCGATGAAACCGACCCCGAGCGCCGCGCCGAACTTGTGCAGATGGCCGAGGTCTTAAAACGGGTGCCCGCCCTGCCGGCTTCCTCATTCCACGAGGCGCTTCAGGCGGTCTGGTTCCTCCAGTTGATTCCGCAAATTGAGTCCAACGGCTTTTCCATCAGCCCCGGCCGATTTGACCAGTACTGTTGTGAATATCTGATAAGCGATCTTAAAAGCGGTGCGATCACGCTGGAACAGGCACAGGAGCTATTGGATATATTCTGGCTGAAATTCCCCGAGATCCTGCGGGCAGACAGCCGCGGCGCCGCCGAGGTAAACGCCGGATATGCGGTCGGGCAGAACCTGTCGGTCGGCGGCGTGGATGCCGACGGCAGGGACTGCACCAATCTGCTTTCTTATCTCTGCCTGCAGTCAAACTATCACATACGCCTGAACCAGCCCAATTTCACCGTGCGGCTTCACAGGGATACGCCTCAGGATTTCCTGGAAAAAGTTGTGGAAAGCATCTCCGGCGGCAACGGTATGCCCCAATTACTTAACGATGAATGTATTATACCTTCCCTTGTGGAGCACGGCATTTCTCTCACGGAAGCACGTGACTATATTGCGGTCGGCTGCGACGAGATCACCGTACACCGCCACTGGGCACGCTGCAACGGCGGTTATATCAATCTGGCCAAAATTCTCGAACTTTCAATCGGGAACGGCTCGGATTTGAAATACGGCGTCCCGCTGTTCGTAAAGGATACGCAGGAGCCGCAGAGCTTTGAACAGTTTATGGAGCGCTTCCGCAGATATCTGCGCGATGGGATTCATCTGCAGATTGAAGAAGCGGATTTAACCGACCGTATACATCAGGAAATTCTCCCGCTTCCGTTCATAAGTCTTTTCCTGGACGACTGCCTCAGCCGCGGGAAGGACTGTACGGACAGCGGCGCGCACTACAACACAACCGGCCTGGTTGCCGTTGGAACGGCTACGGCAGCCGACTCGCTTTATGCCATTCAGACGCTTGTCTACGAGGATAAAAAGCTGGCTCTGAACGAGTTTTGTGAAATCCTGAAAAGCAATTTTAAAGATAATGAATATCTAAGGCAGTTCATTTTAAACCGTCTGCCGAAGTTTGGCAACGACGTGGATGAGGTGGATATGCTCGCTGCAGATATTACAAACTGCTTCGCGGAGGAGTTGTCCCGGTTTAAAAACAGCCGCGGCGGTGATTTCTGGCCCGCCCTTTACTCGGTCAGCGCCCAGGTTGGCCTCGGCAATGTATGCTGCGCAACACCGGACGGACGCCAGGACGGCCTGCCTGTTTCCGATGGTCTCACACCTATGTACGGAATGGATAGAAACGGGCCGACCGCAGTATTGGCTTCATTGGCAAAGCTGAATCACAAAAAGTACCCCAATGGGATCATTGTTAATCAGCGGCTTATCGGCACTCTTTTCTCCACGGAAAACGGCCGTTATAAGATGACCCAGTTACTCCGCGCCTTTGTCGCTCACGGCTGTTTTCACTGGCAGTTCAATATCGTGGATAACGACGTTCTGCTGGCTGCGCAGCGTGATCCTGACTCCTACCGCGGACTGGTGGTTCGTGTCGCGGGTTACAGCGCGATCTTTGTAGAATTGTCCGTCAAAGCGCAGAATTCCATTATTGAACGCAATGCCGTAAGCCTTTAAAGAGGGACTCCATGGGAATTGTTTTCGATATTCAACGCTTTTGTATCCACGACGGTCCGGGAATACGTACAACAGTCTTTATGAAGGGCTGTCCGCTGCGATGCCGATGGTGTTCCAACCCGGAATCGCAGAATCCCGGTCCGGAGTTCATGTTCAGTGACGAGCGCTGTATAAGATGCGGCGCCTGTCAAAGGAGGTGTCCTCTGAAGGCGCCGTTCACCCGGGAGAATTTTTCCGCAACAGCATGCCTGCACTGCAACGCCTGTGTAAGCTGCTGTCCGGCGGCGGCTCTGGTGGTGAAGGGGTCCGAATATACCCCGGCGCAGCTGTTGGAAATTATTCAGCGGGATAGCGTCGTCTTTGAATCCAGCGGCGGCGGCGTGACATTTTCCGGGGGAGAACCTTTTTTTCAGGCCGATTTTCTTGCGGATACTCTGGCTTTGTGCAAAGAAGCCGGACTGAACACCTGTGTTGAGACGTCGCTCTATACCGACCGCTCCAATCTGGAACGCTGTATACCTTTGCTGGACCATATACTATGCGATGTAAAACATACAAATTCCATTATCCATCAGGCGTGGACGGGCGTCCCCAGCGAACTAATTCTGGAAAATGCAAAATGGCTCTGCCAGAACGCCAAAGACGTTACCATCCGTATCCCGGTCATCCCCGGTTTTAACACGACTCCCGAAGCGTACCGGGGGTTTATATCTTATCTTTCTTCATTTGAACACAGAAAGGTTGAGCTGCTCCCCTATCACAACTTCGGCGAAAATAAGTATAAACTGCTGAAACAAACATATCCAGGCAAATCGATTCCCGCAGATGCGGGCCTGACGGAGGCAGAAAAGCTGCAGTCCGCTCTGGCTCAAGGAGGACTTCAGGTGTTTATTGGCGGCTGAAGCTTCCGAAAGCTTCGGCCCAGCTGACACGCTGATGTAATTAGCACTACAACGAACAGTATTGCCGCCCGCCATCTTTTGGCTTCTTTTCCGCCATACGGCGCGTCCCGATCGGAGCAGTACGCCGAGTACTGCACCCGATTTGTCCACCCCGCCTGACAAAAAAAACAGCTCAAAATCTGACAGATGTCAAGCTGTTCGTTGCAGTGTTAATATAAAATAAAAAATAAAAAGGAGCTGTTACCGAAAATGAAAAAGAAACTTCTTGCATTACTATTATTGGCAGCCTTGGTTCTGTGTATTCTAACCGGTTGCGGTACGACCACCTCTTCCAGCGATACCTCTTCAGCCAGCACGTCTGCCAGCGGTACTTCTTCAGCCAGTTCGAGCAATACTACTTCCGATTTAGATTTTCCAAAGCAAAATATCACGATCATTGTTCCGTATGGCGCAGGCGGCACCACCGATCTTACCACCCGTGCAGCGGTGGACAGCGTTGCGGACGGCGCGCTGCCCAGCGGAGTTAACTTTGTTGTTGAAAACATCTCCGGCGGCTCCGGCCTGAACGGTATTGAGTCCGCTCTGGCTGCGGATACCGACGGTTATACGCTGGCCGCTGTTTGCTGCGATCTCCCTCTGAACCGCGCGTTGGGCGCTACCGAAATTGTTGCGGAAGAGGAGTTTATCCCTCTGGCAATGACGCAGTATGTCCCCTACTGCCTGATTGTTAAATCAGATTCCGATGTAAACTCTCTGGAAAACTTCATCAACAAGGTTAAGAGCGGTAATGATAACGTCACTGTCGCGATAACCGGCATCGGTACGCCCGGCGGCATCGCCTGCATGGCTATGCAAAAATATTTCGGATGCTCGGTCAAAACCGTTACTTACGACTCCGCGGCAAACTGTGTCGTTGCAGTTGCCTCCGGCGAGGTCGACGCGACCTTCTCATCCGCAGTCTCTGCGGCAGGCCAGGTTGAAGCAGGCGAACTGTCCATTCTTGCTGTGACGTCCAATACCCGTTCGGACAGCCTGCCGGATGTCCCGGCTATCGGCGAAGTTTATCCCGAAGCCTCCGATATGTCCCTGTATTCCTGGATTACGCTGGCTGCCCCGGCCGGAACCGATGATGCTATAGTGGAGTACCTGAGAAACATCCTGCAGTCTGCGGTCGTTTCCGACCATTATGCCGAATCAATTAAAAGTTTTTACATGGTTCCCTATGGTATGAGTTCCGATGAGATGCTGGACTTTTATAAGTCCCAGTATGAATATTATGTAGATTTTCTTAAGTAATTCAGATATATTTATTGAACAGAGGGGATGGGAAAAGCCGTAATATGTTCCATCCCCTCTACAATACCAACCAAGGGGGACTATATGAAAAAATTTAATTGTGTGGCCAGTTTCCTCTTCTTGTGCCTGGGCGCGGGAGGCTTTTTTGTGGCGAATCAGATGAAAGCAAAAATAAGCGCAGATAATCTGGGACCCGCTTTCTGGCCAAAATATCTCTGTATAGCGATAATGCTTATCTCCCTGTTGTTATTACTTGAAAGCATATTCTTTCATAAGAAAAACGACACTCCCGCTCCGATCCGGTTTAAATCCAAAGAATTCAGGCGAGTTGCCACTTTGAGCGGTATTATGATAGCATTTGTCCTGTTAATATATTTTCTGGGTATCTATGTCGGCATTCTGTTTATGATGGTTGCCTGTTCGTTTGTTTTAGGTGAAAGAAACATCAAGATGATAGTCGCGATTCCTGTCATCTCCTGTGTTTTTATATATGTTGTCTTCGGCGTCGGATTAGGCGTTCCGTTGCCCACAGGGCTTTTCTTCGGTTGAGGAGGTATGCAAATGGATTTTAGTTCTTTTCTCGGAGCAGCAGGCATCGTATTTTCGCCGCTGGGACTGCTCGTCAATTTCATGGGAGTTCTGTTCGGAATTCTGGCAGGCGCAATGCCCGGCCTTTCGGCTATCATGGCTATTACCCTTATACTGCCGTTATCTTTTTCACTGGACGGCCTGTACGGAATCCTGATGATTCTGGGGGTATTCTGCGGCGCCATATACGGCGGCTCAATTACAGCAATTCTGATCAACACCCCGGGCACAGCAAATTCCGCGGCGACCTGTCTGGACGGCTATCCCATGGCTTATACCCTGAAACAGCCGGGCCGTGCACTTAGCATCTCCACAACAGCCTCCACCTTTGGAGGCCTGTTATCAGCAATTGCTCTTCTGTTCACCGCTCCGCTGCTGGCCAAAGTCGCATTGAGCTTCGGTGTATCCGAATACTTTGCGCTGGGTATCTTTGGCCTCAGTATTGTTACCGGCGTTTCATCCAAATCAATTAAGAAGGGCCTGCTTGGCGCAATGCTGGGCCTGCTCCTCGGCACGGTAGGTATGGACTCCACGTCGGCGACCATGCGATACACATTCGGCACTACCTATCTGATCGGCGGCATTGCATTCGTCCCTATGCTGATCGGGTTGTACGCGCTTTCACAATGCCTGATCACCGCTGAAGAAAGTCTGAAGGGTTCGGCACAGCGTACCAAAATAAAACTGACACAAATCCTGCCGACGCGTAAGGACTTTAAACTCTGTCTCCCCACCTTCCTGCGGTCTTCAATCCTCGGAACGCTGATAGGTGCGATTCCCGGGACCGGCGGCGATATCGCCTGCTGGGTCGGATATAATGAAGCAAAACGTTTTTCCAAACATCCTGAAGAGTTCGGCCATGGTGCGCCTGAGGGAATCGCCGCGCCTGAAGCGGCAAACAATGCCGTTTCCGGCGGCGCGCTGATTCCCCTGCTGACTTTAGGCATTCCCGGCGACGCGGGCACCGCAATCATGCTCGGCGCCCTGATGATGCAGGGTATCACACCCGGCCCGCTGCTGTTCACCACACAGACAGAAAAAGTTTATGTTATTATCATCGGTCTGTTTTTAGCGAACGTGATCATGTGTCTGCTGGGCTTTAGCGGAATCAAATTGTTTTCAAAAATAAGCTCTGTCCCGATGAAATGGCTCACTCCCATCGTGTTTATGTTCTGTGTCGTAGGTACGTATGCGCTGAACAATAATATGAACGATATCTACCTGATGCTCATAGCCGGTATACTGGCCTATTTCCTGATCAAGATGGATTTCCCAATGCCGCCCGTTATTCTTGGACTGATTCTGAGCGGCACCGTGGAAAATAATCTTAGGCGCACCATCGTTTTGGCAGACGGAAAATTTTTCTCTTTTATCCTGCACAGGCCAATTGCTCTGATCCTGCTTCTCATTGCGATCGTCTCTCTGTTCTACCCCATTTTCATCTCTTTTTACCAGAAAAAGAAAGATAAAGAGAAGACTGTCGCGCAAAATTCTGATCTATAATCAGAAGACTATATTCTAATTTCTTTGCCTGTTCAACTAAAAAGTTCCGTGATATCAGGGATCACGGAACTTTTTTTCATCATTTTTTGAAGTTGCTTCAAACCCGGCTGATGCTGTTATCCCACTAAAAAGCTGACATCTTGGCGGTTAGTTTTCCGCCCTGCCGCCCTCCTGCGCAATAAAAACAGCGTGAAGAAAAACCCATCAGGTTTTATTCACGCTGTTTTGCTGAATATTTAATAATATGGACCGTTTACGGCAATGTAATTAATCTCGCGGTTTTCTCACACTAAATAGTCCAGATTTACCACATCCGCGGGCCTTTCCCCGGACAGCATAGCCATGGCGTTTGCGACCGCGCGGCTTTTGAGTTCGTGGTAGGACTCTCTGGATATGTAGGAGATATGCGGAGTGACCAGAATGTTTTTGCAGGAGAAGATGCGCTCATTCCCCATAGGTGGTTCGGTCGTTATGACATCGACTACCGCGCCTGCGATTATACCGCTCTCCAAGGCGTCAATGAGATCGTCCTCCACTATTACGGCGCCTCTCGCGGTGTTTATCAGGCAGGCCGTGGGCTTCATCAGCGCAAAGTCCTTTGCGCTGATCAGACCCCTCGTCTCCTCATAGAGCTTCGCGTGCACGCTAACGAAATCCGCGAGGGCGAACCCCTCTTCCCGGCTAACCTTCCGCACGCCGGACTTGGCCATGGTCTCCCCGTCCATATACGGGTCGAAGGCTATAACCGTCATTCCGAGCTTCATGGCTTTCTCAGCTACCGTTGATCCTATGCGGCCGAAGCCCACCAGCATGAGCACCGAACCTGCAACTCTGCTAGCCGGCACCGGTACGGCCTGCGCCCCCCAGAGTCCCTGTCTGATCTGCGCTGTAAACCCGGTGAGCTTCTTTTTGAAGTGATAGACCGCCGCCATGACATAGTCAGCGAGATCCTCCGCGCAGTAGCCCTGCACATTTGTGACGGGTATGCCCTTTTTCCCCGCCGCGGCGATATCAACCCGGTCGAAGCCGCCGCCGTACACGGCGATGCCTTTGCACTTCTCCAGACGGTCTATGGCGCTCTCCGGAAGGTCGGTATAGATCTGGGTTATAACCGCGTCGGCTTTATATCCGAACTTCTCCAGATCGTCCTGATAGCCGTAGCCGGAATAATGAATTTCGCAGTCCGGATAATTCTTTTTCAGCGTCTCGGTCTCATAATCGTAGTCGGACCACTCTTCATCGATGATCCAGAATAGCTTTCCCATCAGAAACCCCTCTTTTACAGTTCGTTGTATATTTTCTTGAGTGTCTGCGTGAGCTTTGTGTTTTCGCCGTAGTCCACCGGGCAGTCGATCACCGCCGGGACCTTCTGCTCGAAAGCCTCCGCCAGAACGTTCGGCAGCTCCCCCGCGCTCTCGATGCGATACCCTTTGCAGCCCATGGCCTCGGCAAGCTTCACGAAATCCGGGTTCGTAAAATCCACACAGCAGTTTTTCCCGTAGTGGTCGAACTGCTTCCATTTTATGAGCCCGTAGCTGTCGTCCCTGAAAATCAAAACGACAAAACTGATGCCCTCCCTGACCGCCACCTCAAGCTCCTGCATGTTCATCATAAAACCCCCGTCCCCGGTGACGGCAAGAATCTTTTTCTCCGGGTGGACGAGCTTGGCGGCAATGGCGCCCGGCAGGGCAATACCCATGGTTGCGAAGCCGTTTGATATGATGCAGGTGTTCGGCCTGTAGCAGCCGTAGAGGCGCGCCATCCACATCTTGTGAGCGCCCACGTCGCAGACGACGATGTCGTCTCTGTCCAAGATGCTGCGTATATCCGATATAATTTTCTGCGGCTTAAGCGGAAAAGCCATGTCGTTTTCATATCTGCTCTGCTCGGCCAGGAACTTGCTTTTGATGTTTATGGCCTGCTCCGGCTCCACAGCTCTCTCGGTCCTCATCATTATCCCCTCAAGGGAAAAAATCATGTCGCCCACCACCTCGGCGCAGCACTGATAGAATTTGTTGATGTGCGGCGGGCGGCTGCTGATGTGCAGGATTTTCTTGTCCTTATTCGGGTTCCACGAGGACGGCGAGTACTCCACGATGTCGTATCCCACGGTGATGACCAGATCGGCGTATTCGACGATCCGGTTTGCGTAATCCTTCTGCGGTATGCCGATTGTCATCATGGCGTAATCGCTGTCGGCGGGGACGATGCCCTTTGCCATCATGGTGTTTACCACAGGGATTTTCAGCCTCTCGGCAAATTTTGTGAGCGCCTCCGAAGCGTTGTCTCTGACGGCGCTGCTTCCGGCAAGAATCACCGGATTTTTCGATTTGAATATCTCCGCCGCCGCCTTCTCCAGGCTGTCGTATGTAGCGAGTTCCTTTGTAACAGGCGCCTTTTTCAGCGGCCGTTCCTCGGGCGAGACCGCCATTTTCGCGACGTTTACCGGAAGGTCTATATGTGTCGCGCCCGGCCTTTCGCTCTCGGCGTATTTAAATGCCAGACGCACAATTTCGCTCACCGTTTCGGGGCCGACGATAAGCTTGGTCCTTTTTGTTATCGGCTCAAATATCTGCGTCAGGTTCAGATATTGGTGAGCGGTTATGTGCATTTTGTCGGTGCCCACCTGCCCCGTGATGGCCACCAGCGGAGCCCCGTCGCTGTACGCGTCGGCGACGCCGGTTATGAGGTTCGTGGCGCCCGGGCCCAACGTGGCAAGGCATACCCCGGCTTTGCCGGTCAGCCTTCCGTATACATCCGCCATAAAGGCGGCGCCCTGTTCATGCCGGGTCAGGATAAACCTTATCTTGGAATGATTTATCGCCTCAATGACCGTCAGTATCTCTTCGCCCGGAATTCCGAAGACACACTTCACGCCCTCTTCTTCCAGACATCTGACAAGCAGCTCCGAAACGTCCGCTGGTGAATTTTCCACATTTTCCAGTTGCACGGTGCAGCACCTCATTTTCCGTTCTTTAAATATTTATAGCTCAGATCTTCAGTCCGTCGAGAATTCCCTCATCCACAAAATACGGAAGCGTGATGTGATCGGTCTCTTTATTGCTCTTATTGTATTCTATACAGGTAGAGACGGAGTTTATGTTTCTAGCCCAGCTCCTCCTTGAAACGCCCACCATGGTGTCCCACGGCATGGCAAGAGACAGAATCGTATCCACCCTCTCGCTCCCGTCGAGCACCATTCCGAACCCGCCGTTTATCGCCTTGCCGATACCGACACCGCCGCCGTTGTGGAGCGCGATTAAGCTCATTCCGCGGGCGGCGTTGCCCGCAAAGCACTGAACCGCCATGTCCGCCATAATGTTGGAGCCGTCCTTTATATTCGAGGTCTCGCGGAACGGAGAGTCCGTACCGCCCGTGTCGTGGTGGTCGCGCCCCATCATAACGGGCCCGATCTTCCCTTCGCGGACCATTTTGTTGAACCTGAGGGCGATATCCGTCCTGCCCTTTGCGTCCTGATAGAGAATTCTGGCCTGAGTCCCTACGACAAGCTTGTTCTTCATCGCGTCGCGTACCCAATCGTAATTGTCCTTATCCTGATAGCGCCTGTCGGGGTCGATGCAGTCCATGGCCGCGCGGTCGGTTTTTTCCAGATCCTCAGGCTTTCCGCTCAGGCACACCCAGCGGAACGGGCCGTAGCCGTAGTCGAAGAGCTGCGGGCCGAGTATATCCTCCACATAAGACGGGAAGATAAAGCCGTCCATTTCATCCACGCCGTTTTTGCAAATTTCAACGGCACCCGCGTCCTTCACGGCTTTCATAAAGCTGTTGCCGTAGTCGAAGAAGTATGTCCCCCTTGCCGCAAGCTCTTTTATCAGCTTAAAGTGACGGACGAGGGATTTGTCGACAAGCCCGCGGAATTTCACCGGGTCCTCTTCCAGCATTTTTGTCCGCTGTTCGAAGGTCAGCCCCTGCGGACAGTAGCCCCCGTCGTAAGGCACGTGGCACGAGGTCTGGTCCGAGAGCAGATCCACATGGATGTCCTTTTCAAGCACATACGTCAGAAGATCCAGCACATTGCCGTTATAGGCGACGGCTATCGGCGCCCTCTTTTCGGCGTATTCCCTGATCCACCCGAAGACCTCGTCGAGATCGGCGCTCGCTTTGTTAATCCAGCCCTGGTCAAGCCGTGTGCGTATTCTGGAAGCGTCCACCTCCGCGATGACGGAGACGGCTCCGGCGATATAGGCGGCCTTTCCCTGCGCTCCGCTCATCCCGCCGAGGCCGCTGGAAATAAACAGCTTCCCCGCCAGATTGTCCTCCTTGGAAAGGCCCAGTTTTAGTCTGCCCGCGTTAAGCAGCGTGTTGAAGGTCCCGTGCACGATGCCCTGCGGGCCTATGTACATCCAGCCGCCGGCCGTCATCTGTCCGTAGTTTGCGACGCCGATGGCGGCGGCCCGGTTGAATTCTTTCTGATTGTCAAACTGGCCCACCATGAGCCCGTTTGTTATGATGACCCTCGGGGACGTTTTATGCGACTTGAACAGCCCCACCGGATGTCCCGACTCAACAACGAGAGTCTGCTCGTCGGTCATTATCTCAAGATACTTTTTGATGAGCCGGTACTGCATCCAGTTCTGGCAGACCTGGCCTGTCTCACCGTATGTCACAAGCTCGTAAGGATAGAGCGCGACTTCAAAATCCAGATTGTTCTCTATCATAACCTGAAAGGCTCTGCCCTCGATGCAGCGGCCCTTGTATTCGTCGATGGGTTTTCCGTACAGGCGCCCCTCCGGGCGGAACCTGTACCCGTATATCCTGCCGTGCTCACAAAGCTCCTGCAGAAATTCCTGCGCCATTGCTTTATGATGCTGCTCCGGGATATATCTGAGAGCGTTTTTCAGCGCAAGACGAATATCGCTGTCTCTCAAAGCCGATTCGCGCTTAGGAGCTCTGCGGATTCCCTCCGCGAATTTCGGATAAGTCGGCAGTTCGTCGTCGAGCCTCACCGTCATCGCATTCTTTATGTTAAAGTTATCCATTTCACACCTCCGGAATTTTATTTACTAAGCCACACTTCCGCCGCGGCGAAAGATATTTTGACATCCTGAGCGTTCCGCACGGTTATTCTGCGCCCCTTTTCTCCGGCCTCCCATGCGAAGACCGCGCTGTCTCCCGCGCCAAGGAACAGTGTTTGACCGCCCTCGGAAAGCGCAAGCTGACCAAGCACGTACAGTATAAGAAATCCGTCTGTCTCCGCCCGCGCGCTGCAGCAGAGCTCCGTCCCGCTTTTCGGCAGGAGCGTCTGACAGGCCATGCGTCCCGCCGCGCCGCCCATTGTCATAAGGTTCAGGTCGCGCCCCGTTCCGCGGCTCAGTGTCTCACATCCGCCCGAAAACGTGTCCTGCATGCCCGGTAAAAGCTCCGCCGTATGCGCTCCGCTGTGAAAAAGCCGAACGCTCCCGTCCAGAAGAAGCAAGGTGCGGCTGACGCCGGGAAGGGCGGTAAACACGGACGCCTCACCGCTCACCGTGGCGCTGCTGAGGCGAAAAGCGAAATTTCTCTCCTTATAGCTGCTCTGAGGCGGATAGATGTAAATCTCCTCCGTCGTGCCCCCGGCCCATACGGCGGTCTTATACTCGGTTTTCCTTATTATCTCAGACTGCATGGACTATCTCTCCGTCCTTTATCACAGTGTCTACAATATTCGCGCAGGTGTGGTAGACCAGGAAACGGTAATCCGGGAATCTCAGCAGATTGATGTCCGCTTTTTTGCCCGGTTCGATGCTGCCTCTGTCTCCGGCCATGCCGAGCGCCGCCGCGCCGTTTAAGGTCAGGGCGGTAAGCGCTTCCTCCGGGGTCATGCCCATGTAAATCGACGAGAGCGAGAAAAGAAGCGGTATCCAGCTTGCAAAGCAGCTGCCGGGGTTAAAGTCGCTCGCAAGCGCCACGGCACAGCCGCTGTCTATCATTTTTCTGGCCGGGGCATAGGCCTTCCGCATGCAGAATGCCGTTCCGGGCAGAAGAACCGCGACGGTATCGCTCTCCGCAAGCTTTTCAATCCCCGTCTGCGAAACCATCAGCAGGTGATCCGCCGAGCAGGCGCCGACTTCCGCCGCAAGCTCCCCGCCGCCCAGCGACACAATCTCGTCGGCGTGGATTTTAGGCCTCATACCGTACTTTTTACCGGCGAGCAATATTCGTTTGGACTGTTCGATCGAAAAAACGCCGTCCTCGCAGAACACGTCGCAGAACCCGGCAAGCTTTTCCGCCGCTATAGCCGGCATTACCTTCTCTTCCATGAACGCGACATACGCGTCGGGATCGTCCTTGTATTCCTTCGGCACGGCGTGACCGCCCAGATAAGTGGACACCACGTCTACGGGCATGTACTCACTGAGGGTCTTCATCACCCGAAGCTGCCTCAGCTCACACTCGAGATCCAGGCCGTAGCCGCTTTTCCCCTCAACCGTTGTGACGCCCTGCTCCAGCATGGATCTGAGCCTCTGCTCACCGAGGCGGCAGAGTGTTTCAAACGCGGTGTCACGCGTGGCCTTTACGGTGCTCTGTATGCCCCCGCCCTCTTTGAGTATCTCCAGATACTGTTTTCCCTCCAGTCGGGAGATAAATTCTCCGGGCCTGTAGCCGCCGAAGATAAAGTGGGTATGTGAGTCGACGAAGCCGGGGACCGCGCATTTGCCGGTGCCGTCCACGATCTCGGCGTCATCTCCGGCGGCGCGCATCACCTCATCGGTTGTCCCGACAAGGCGTATAACGCCGTCTTCAGCATATATGGCGCCGCCTCCCAAAACTTTCAGCCGGTTCATATCCGCGCCCTTCGCGGCGGAAGACCCCACAGGTGTCGCTATCTGGCTCAAATCAGCAATGACAAGCTTTTTCATAGTGCCTCCTACTCTTTAACTAAGCGCCGATAGTCTTCAGAATTTCCCCGACGTCCCTGACGATCACTTCTTGCGGGACAGATACCAGCCTGCCCCCGTCGACGGTCATCCTGTCGTCCACTACGACCTTTTTTATTGCCTGCGGCTGCATGGAATAGACAATGTTGGGCAGAATTTGTTCCCCCGATACGGATATCGGCTGCATAGACATATCCGAAGCGTCGATTCCCACGAAGTCCGCTTTCATGCCTTTTTTAATCTCACCGACGGGCAGCCCGAGGAGCTGTCCCCCGTTTTTTGTTCCCATGTCGAAAGCCTGCCTGTAATTCACGCACATGGCGTCGCAGGTCGCGGCTTTCTGGAGGATCGCGACCATGCGCATCTCCTCAAAAACGCTGATACGGTTGTTGCTGCACGCGCCGTCGCTGCCAAGGCCTATGAGAACGCCCTTTTTCATCATCCGGGGAATGTCCGTTATCCCGTCCGCGAGGAACATATTTGAGGACGGGCAATAGGCGAGCTTTCCCCCGGCTTCGCCAAGCCTGTCTATTTCGCTCTTTTTGAGCCACACGCCGTGTATGATGACCATCGAGTCGTCCACAACGCCGATTTTATCCAAAAGCTCAATCGGTGTGAGCCCGCCGTGTTCGGCCTTGACCTGCTCCACCTCGAACGGCTCCTCCGCCACATGGATGTGAAAACATACGCCAAGCTCTTTAGCAAGGGCATGCCCTGCTTTCACCATCTCAACTGAGGCGGCGTGCAGGCTGTGCGGCGCGGGCAGTACGGTGACCATGTCTCCGCTGCCGTAACGCTCCGCGAGAAGCTTTGTGTTTTTGACGGCCTCGTCGACCGTTTCGACATAGCACGGCGGCGCGCCGCACCAGTCGTACATGGTCCTTGCAAGGACAAGCCTGATTCCAACGTCGGCGGCGGCCTTTACGATCATCTCGTCGCTCTCGGCGCCGAAACCGTGGAGATAAAAGAAATCGCAGACCGTGGTTACACCGTATTTCATCATCTCGGCAAAGGCGAATCGTGCCGCGCCGTATATTTCTTTTTTCCCGAACCGGGGCGAAAACCTGTAAAGCGCGTTATCCCGCCATTCAAGAAAAGGTTTATCGCAGGACAGGCCGCGAAGAATGCTCTGAAAGCAGTGATTGTGAACGTTCACCGTTCCCGGCAGCATCACAAGACCGTCCCAGTTCAAAATCTCCGCTTCAGGATATACGGCGGCGAGATTTTCCGCGTCGCCGGTTTCAAGGATAACCCCGTCCTCTGTCAAAACGGCGGCGTTTTTTAGAAAATCACCATCATTATAGAGATATTCGGGTTTATATAGTCTTTTCACCGTCAAGCACCCCGTCCAAAATCATGACCGCGCCCAAAAGCGCGTTTCCCGCTTTTTCGATTTCCTTATCGCCTGTAAATTCATTCGGGCAATGGCTCTCGCCGTTTACGCTCTGTACAAAAAGCATTCCGGACTTTGTCACACGCTGCATGTTCGCCGCGTCGTG
The DNA here is from genome assembly GCA_050253535.1 of Oscillospiraceae bacterium. Taxonomy (GTDB): domain Bacteria; phylum Bacillota; class Clostridia; order Oscillospirales; family Oscillospiraceae; genus JBFWIW01. The sequence continues at coordinate 21,470 of JBFWIW010000027.1, read as the reverse complement.
TCCCGCCATGCTCAGAAGAACGGGGCACGCCTCGCCCATATCGGTTATGGCGCGCTTTACCGCGTCTATGACGTCAGAGTCCAGGTTCACACCCAGCTGGTCCAGGTTGACTTGCCGTTCAATTTGCACGCCCCTGCGCCTTTCTATGTCGGAACAGGCGCCGTCAAGCTTTCTTACGATTTCGTCCTTTACCGAGGCATCCATTGCCCGGATCTCCAGGACCAGCTCGACTGCCCCCGGAATTATATTGACTGAGTTCGGCAGAACATTCAGCGAACCGACTGTTCCAACCACTTCGTCCAGCCCAGTCTCCGCGATAAATCTCTCAAATGCCAGATTCAGCTCAGACGCCGCCAAAAGCGCGTCCCGTCTGTCCTTCATCATCGTGGTGCCCCCGTGGTTGGGCATTCCGGTAACCGTTATATATTCCCTGTATATGCCTATGATGGAACTCACGGCCGCAAGCGGAAGGCCCCGGTCGAAAAGCCGCCGCCCCTGTTCGATGTGGCATTCCAGAAAGGCCCCGATCTCTCCCGGGGAAAGGAGCGCCTCATCGGCTTTTCCTATATCTCCGCCGACCCGGCTGATGTACTCCCCCAACGGCTCTCCGGTTTTTGAATTCGTAAGCGTCTCCAGGTCTGCGCTCTTCAGACGTCCGACTGCGACTTTGCTTCCGAGCGTGGAGACCTGATAGGGATTCGGTTCTTCACCCGTAAACGAGGTAATCGTGATATCGTGCCGCGGCCTGATGCCGTTTTCCCGCATCGTTTCCACAATCTCTGTGGCGAGCAGCACGCCCAGAGCACCGTCGTACATTCCGCCGTTCGAAACGGCGTCGTGGTGCGAACCCACCGCAATGGGCGGGAAGCCGGCCGTCCCCTTATAGGTCGCCCGCATATTTCCGATGGCGTCTATCTTCACAGGAAGCCCCATGCCGGTCCAGTAGTCTATAAGCCAGCGGCGCGCCGCCTCGTCCTCGCTGCTCCCGACCTCTCTGTCCATGCCGCCCGACTCATTTTTTCCGATTGCGGAAAGCGCGTCTAAATTTCGTCTGGCGCGGTCAAAACATATATTCATATACAAAATTCAACTTTCAATCAAGTATTTCGATAATTCCTCCGTCGGCATCGATTCTGACGGTATCCCCATCTTTTACGACAGCGTAAAATTCCGGGTCCACACGGTCGACCAGCGGGATATCCATGATAATGGCGCTCGATACCAGCACCGTCTCCGGATACTGAATTATCATCCCCCGCGGCGCGTTACCTCTTGAATTCAGCTGGTACAGGCCGTCCGCCTGAACAACCGAGCTGCCCTTTCCGCCGGGAAAGATAAGAATTTTTCCGGCGATGGATTTCCCCTCAAGCGCGTGCGCGGGCTCTATCATCGTGCCCGTCTCCGGGTTAATAAGATAGAACATTATGGTGTCCTTCGAGACGATTGCCTCGCCCTCCGCCATACCCTCCGAGATTTTGTGGCAGCTGTACTTTTTACTCATCTCACTTTACCTCCCCGGCAAGTGCCGCGTCAATACATTTGTCGAGATCCCTTATGACGAAATGGATGCCGCGGCGCTTCGGATAGTAGGCGCATTTCGGCGAGTCGGTGACCCCGTACTTGTCCCTGAGGTGGTGCCAGCACGGCTGATCCGGACATGTGTCCGCAACGATCTCTCCGCCGGCCTCGCTGACAGTCTCGTAAAGTCCCGTCCGCCTGGCCATCTCCAGTGTGTGGCTGGATGTGAGTATCCACATCGGCACGCGGAGGGTTTGCCCTTTAAGCCTTTCGGCTATGTGCCTCACCTGATTAAAGGTGAAATGCGGGCAGCCGAACATGGCGAAATCTATTTTTCTGCCGCCCTCTTCGGATATCTCCTTAAGGATAGCGTCCAGATCACTGCGGGTTATAATCACCTCGCGCTCCGGCTTTTTGCCGCCGAAGGCCTCCTCAATGGTTCCGGCCTCCGGCGTGAAGCCCGCTATGTGATACATACCGTAGGCACCGGAGGTGTTGAGCTGCGCCCCCAGATTCATGAGCGACTCCTTGTTGATGTTCTTCGGAAGTCCGGTGAAAACCGGTATGCCGTCGCCTATCTTTCTGCCCATATAGCCCAGAAGCTGATAGTCGAAATCCGACCGCATCTCCGTCTCCACGCGGACAAGGATATTGCCCTTTCTGTTCTCATCAAGCAGAAGGCCGTATTCGGGCACGCAGCCGGTTATTGCGGCGCACAGGGCGCTGTTCGCACCCTCCCTGTTGCTTCTTGCGCCCCAGACTGAATTTATAAAAGGCGTGGCGCTGGACTCCGAGAAGGCCACGATCTCTCCGAACAGCGGCACGTTGGTGTCCAGATAGGGCGTGCAGTTATAGCTGAGTATGGCACCGAGCGCCTTGTACGCGTTATGGGTGCGCCCCATCATTTCGGCGTCCGCGTCGCCGACCATACCCTTTTTGCTGAAATAGGACAGACAGAACCCCGGATTGACGGTGGGCGGGATTTTGCATTTTGCGCCTCCCGCGAGGAGCTTTTCCGCAAACCAGAGGTCCGCGTCCTGATTGCTGAGCGCTACATGCGCCCGTGTTATCGGCACCATCCGCTCCGCCCCGAAGGCTTCGCCAATGGCCGTCTGAATCTTCATGGCGTATGCCGCGCCCACGCCGTTTTTGCCTTCCAGCATCTCCTGCTGCTCTTTACTGAGTATCATAAGCCTCTTATCCTTTCACAATAATACCTGCCGGGCGTCCGCCCCCTCGCTTCTATTCTCCGTGGAGCAGTCCGTCTATCCGGACCTTTAGCGCAATAAACTCCGGCGTGTTTTTGAGGTCCAGCGTCCTGTTGTAGGGCAGGTAAACCGGTATAAGCTCCCGGACCCTGCCCGGCCTTGCGGACATCACATATATCTTTGTGGCCAGAAAAACCGCTTCGCTGATATCGTGCGTGACAAAAGCGATCGTGGGTTTTTCCTTCTGCCATATCTGGCGTATAAAGAGCTGCATCTGATCTTTGGTTATCGGGTCAAGCGCGCCGAACGGCTCATCCATCAGGAGTATCTCGGGTTTGTTCGCAAGCGCTCTGGCTATGGCAACCCTTTGCTTCATGCCGCCTGAGAGCTGCTTTGGGAATGCTTTTCTGAACCTTTTAAGGCCGACGATCCCCAGATAGCGGTCCGTTATCTCGTCCTGCTCCGCTTTCGGCAGCTTCTTTATCTTGAGGCCATACCGAATATTTTCCTCAACGGTGAGCCATGGGAAAAGTGTGTATGTCTGGAAAACCATACCCTTGTCGGTTCCGGGGCCGAGGCTCACCTTATCCTTTACGATTATCTCCCCCGACGAAGGGAAGTCAAGCCCGGCCAGCATGCGCAGAAGCGTGGATTTGCCGCAGCCCGACGCGCCGACGATGCAGACGAATTCGTTTTCCAGCACCTCGATGCTGCACCTGTCCAGGGCGGTGATCTCCGCCTTTTTGGTCTTATAAGTCTTTGATACCTGGTTTGCCGTTATTATGCTGCTCGCTATCTTAGCGCTTATTACCCCGTCGTCGGACTGATATCCGCTGGTCATTTTACTCACTTCCTCCCGGTATGTCCTTTACATGATTGCGTTATCGCCGCGCTCGCCGGTTCTGACCCTGTACACCTCGTCGACCGGAGCCACGAATATTTTTCCGTCGCCGGGATGTCCCGTAGCGTTCTCCCCCAGGATCACCTTTATAATCTCGTCCACATCCTCATCCCGGACATAGAGATTCAGCATCTTTTTGGCTATGACCTCCATGGGGACGGCCTTGCAGTCCCTGCCGTCGTTAGAGGTGAATTCCTGCATTTTTTTGCCGCGCCCCAAAACTTCTTTTTCAATCAGCGAATTGAAACCGGCGTCGGAAAGGGCCTTCTTTGTCGCATAAAACTTATTCGTGCGGATTATGGCAATGATCTCTTTCACAGTTCTGCTCCTTTCAGGGCCCCTTTCAGAGCCGCTCTTCCCCGGAGCTTATCGTAATAGCCCGTTCGATTGTCGAGACAAATATCTTACCGTCGCCGTAGGCTCCGCCGCTTGGCGACTTGCAGACTTTGACAATGATCTCCAGCACGGCGTCCGAGTCCTTGTCCTCGACCACCATCATAAGCATATCCTTGGGAAGCTCGTCATAATACGCGCCGCCGACCTTCAGCCCTCTCTGCTTGCCCCTTCCCAGAACGCTTATCCGCGTGAGCGCGGAAAAGCCCTTCTGGTCGAGTTCATACATAAGAGAGTGGAGTTTTTCAGGCCGCACAATTGCCTTGATCATTTTCATTTCCTGTTTCTCCTTATAAAGCGCGGTCAGATAATCTGCCGGAAAATGTTTTCCATATCTTCCTGTGTGACGGGCTGTACGGGGTTGCCGTCTATGTCCATTTCAAGAAGCGCGAGTCTGGCGAGCTCGGTGATGTGTTTATCGTCCACCGGACCTACGTCAAGCTTTTCGTCCATAGCTATCTCCGCAAACAGCTTGTGTATCTTATCCTCTAGCGCGGTCATCGCCTCTTCTTCGGAGAGCTTTGCGCACTCGGGATCGACATAATCGGCGATCTCCTTGTACTTCTTGAGGCAGGCCGATTTATTGAACGCCATGTTGGCGATCTGTGTCACGCCCACACCTAGACCGTGGGGTATCTTGTGGAGTGACGACAGCGGGCAGGATACGGCGTGCGGAATGATGCAGCCGTTTTTGGACTGAGCTATACCCGCGTACATGGATGCCAGCAGCATATAACTTCTGGCCTCCTTATCGCCCTTCACAGATGCGGGAAGGTACTGGAACGTCATCTTGATGGCCTCCCTGGAGAACATATCCGCGACGACGTTCTCCAAAGTCGCCATATAAGCTTCCATAGCGTGCCCGAGGACGTCAAGGCCCGTGGTCGCCGTCACAAACGGCGGCATTTTATACGCCAGCTCCGGATCGAGATAGGCATATGCCGGCAGCAGAATACCGTCGTACATAACGTCCTTTATCCCGGTCTCGTCGTCCATGACGACTATGCACTCAGAGACCTCAGACCCGGTTCCGGAAGTTGTCGGGACCGCCGCGACGGGCAGGGGTTTGTTTTGTGCAAATTTCACGGCGTCTTTTCTGAGGTACATGTAGTCCCAGATTTTGCCCTCGTTCACCGCCATAAAGGCGGCGCCCTTGCCGACGTCCATGCCGCTGCCGCCGCCGACGGCTATTACAAAGTCGCAGCCCTGCTGCCTGATTATCGCCGCGCACTCGTCTACGCTTGACATCTTCGGGTTCGGCTGGACATTGTCATAAACCAGATACGGTATGCCCTTCCCGTCAAGAGAGGCGCACACGCCGTCTATCATGCCAAGCTTCCTGAGAACGGGATCTGTAACAACCATGACTTTCTTCGCGCCTTTTTCAAGCACCGCGTCTGATATGCTCTTTGCTTTTCCGGGGCCGAACTCCACCTTTACATTGTGGTAATATGTAAAATCGCTGAACATGGCGATTCCTCCTGTTAATTTTTTTTGCTTTGGATTAAGCGTCAAACCAACCGGTTGGCGCGGGATTCGTGCGGATATTAATCTGCTTTACCTCGGTGAACTCGTCAAAGCCGTACGTGCCGAGCTCGCGGCCTATGCCGCTCTGCTTGTAGCCGCCCCACGGGGCCTCGTTGTAAACGGGTGAAAACTCGTTTATCCAAGTGATGCCGGCGCGGAGCTTCTTTATCACGCGCAGCGCTTTTGACCCGTCGGAGGTGAACACGCCCGCGGCGAGACCATAGGTCGTGTCGTTGGCGAGCTTTATGGCCTCTTCCTCGGTGCCGAACTTCTGAAGGACCAGCACCGGCCCGAAAATCTCCTCGCGCACGAT
>JBFWIW010000027.1:0-15510 GCA_050253535.1 Oscillospiraceae bacterium | reverse complement strand
ACCCGTCGGAGGTGAACACGCCCGCGGCGAGACCATAGGTCGTGTCGTTGGCGAGCTTTATGGCCTCTTCCTCGGTGCCGAACTTCTGAAGGACCAGCACCGGCCCGAAAATCTCCTCGCGCACGATTGTCATGTCCGGCGTGCAGTCGCCGAAGACCGTGGGCTCAACAAAGAATCCCTTGGCGAGGTCGCCCTCGACAGCGCGCCGTCCGCCGCACAGAAGGGTTGCCCCTTCCTTTATGCCGGTCTCTATGTAGCCCAGCACCTTTTCCATATGTTCCTTTGCAATGAGCGGACCCATGGTGACGCCCGGCTCCAAACCGTTGCCGAGCTTTATCTTAGCCACAATTTTCAGAAGTGCCTCCACGTATTTGTCGTAGATGCTCTCCTCTATCAGGACACGCGAACCGGCAGAGCAGACCTCGCCCTGATTGTAGAAGATGCCGAATGCTCCGTAATCCACCGCGGTGGCAAAATCCGCGTCCGCGAAGACTACGACCGGGGATTTTCCGCCTAGTTCAAGGCATAAACCCTTAATATTCTCGGCGGCGGCCTTCATGACCTCGCGTCCCGCCTCGATGCTGCCGGTGAACGCCACCTTCTCAACGTCAGAGTTCACCGCTATCTCATGGCCGACGTCACTGCCGGAACCGAGAACAAGGTTTACTACGCCCTTCGGGAAGCCGACCTTTTCCATAATCTCAAACATTATAATTGCGGAAAGCGGCGTATAGGTCGCGGGCTTCATGATAATGGCGTTGCCCGCGGCAAGCGCCGGAGCGAGCTTCCAGATGGCGAGCGATATCGGGAAGTTCCACGCCACGATCATTCCCACAACGCCGATAGGCTCGCGGACCGTCATGGCATGTACCGCCGCATCGTTCACGGCAAAGGTCTGGCCCGAGGGCTTCTTGCAGAGGCCCGCGTAATAGCGCAGGCACGAGGCGCTGTCATAGACGTCAAATTCTGATTCCTGAAGCGACTTGCCGTTGTTCATGGTCTCAACACGCGCTATCTCGGAAACTCTCGCTTCCATCTCGTCCGCGAATTTGTTAAGGAGCTCCGCGCGCTGCGCCGCCGAACTGTCCCACCAGCCGTCCTCGTAAAACGCGCGCTTGGCAGCGGCGACCGCCTTTTTAACGTCACTCCGGTTTCCCTTTGTCACCTCGGCGATTTTTTCTCCGGTGGCCGGATTGATCACGTCGAAGGTCTTGCCCGACTCCGATAAAACCCACTCGCCGTCAATGAACATTCTTTTGCATTCCATTTATCTCACTGCCTTTCCGTTAATAATCGATTTAACCTATTATTCTTGCGTCCAAGACCCTGACGCCCTTTTCAAAAACCAGAACCGGGTTTAAATCCGCTTCTTTAATCTCCGGATACTTGAACGGCAGCTGTGAAAATGCCGCGACGGCCTCCGCCAGAGCGTCTGTATCCGCCGGCGCCTGTCCGCGCGCCCCCGCGAGCATCGGGAACATTTTGATACTGCGGATCATCTCCCCCGCCGTTTCCTTATCCACCGGGGCCACACGGAACACGACGTCTTTTAGCACCTCCGTATAGATTCCGCCGAGACCGAAGGCCACGACCGGGCCAAACTGCGGATCTCTCACGAGGCCCAGAATTACCTCTCTGCCGCCCTTTAACATCGGATAGCAGATCGTACCCAAAAAGCGCTGACCCGCAGCCACTTTCCCGAGCCTGTCGAAGGCCTCTGCCGCCTCTTTATCCGAGGAAATATTCAGAATAACGCCGCCCACGTCCGATTTGTGTATAATGTCGGGAGAAACGACCTTCATCACCGCCGGGAAACCCAGTTCCGTACAAGCGGACGCCGCCTCTTCCCTTGTCTTGCAGAACCTGTGCGGCGGGACGGGAATACCGCTCTTTTCGAGGAGATCCATCGCCGCAGGCTCCGACATCGGCCCCTCAAGTCCGGGCGTTTCCTTTGCGCCGTCAGGTGCGGCGGGACCTTTAAAAGCGTCCCTGCGGGAGTAATATCGCGCCATGCCGCTTATCGTCTTTACCGCCCGCTCGCCGGAAACGAAATTCGGTACGCCCTCTTTTATCAGACAGCCCTCCGCTTCGTCCATGTCCGAACCGACGCACAGCGTTGCGAGCACCGGCTTTCCCGTCTCTTTTGCGGCGTCGGCAAGCGCCTCGGCCACCGGGAGCGCCTTCAGATAAGGTGTGCCGACATATATCGCAAGCGCGGCGTCGTATTCCGAGAGCCCTATTGCCGCGCTTTTTCCGTACTGCTCCCCTGTACCCTCCACCGTGAGGTCTATCGGATTTCGCAGCCCCGCGTAGGAGGGAAGGAATCCGCCGAGCTTTTCCTTCAGCGCTTCGGTCGGCTCCGGAATCTCAATGCCCAGCTCTTCCGCCTTATCGGTTGCAAGAACGCCCGGTCCACCTGAATTCGTCACCACCAGAAGCTTTCTGCCCCGCACCTCAGGCAGGCAGGAAAACCCTTTGCACAAATCGAACATATCTTCCAGTGACTCTGCGCGCAGGGCGCCGGACTGGTAAAGCGCCGCGTCAAACACGCTGTCCGCCCCGGCCATCGAGCCGGTGTGGGAGAGCGCCGCGCGCTGGCCGGTCGCGGTTCTGCCGGATTTTACGACGACCACGGGCTTCACCCTTGCCAGCCGGGAAAGGGACTTCATAAACCCGCGGCCGTATTTGACCGTTTCAAGGTACATCGCTATGACCTTCGTCTCGTCGTCTTCACGGAGCCAATCCATAAAATCGGTGACGCTCAGATCAAGGCCGTTTCCGAAGCTGACGAATTTGGATATGCCCACGCCCTGCTCCCCCGCCATGGACATGATGACGCCGCCGACGGCGCCGCTCTGCGAGACGATTGCGACGTTGCCCTTCGGGGGGCGGGTCTCCAGGGTTGCGAGAAGATTTGCGTGTGTGTTCACAACGCCGGCGCAGTTCGGGCCCACGAATCGGATGCCGTATTTCTCCGCGGCCTCCTTGACAGCCTTTTCGCCCTCGGCGTTTCCTGCCTCGGAAAATCCGGAGGTTATGACGGCGGCGGCTTTGACGCCCGCCATGCCGCATTCTTCCATAACGCCCGCAACCGTGAAGGCCGGGGAGGCAATCACGGCGAGATCAATCGGAAAGCCCGCGTCGGACAAAGATGTATACCCGGGGACGGCGCCTACGCCCTGGCCTTTGGGATTAATTGCGCAGATGTTCTCCATCCCGCCCTCTGTGATTCTCTGTATGAGGATATTGGCCAGCTTTCCCGGCGCGGCTGACCCGAAAACGGCCACGCCCCGGGGATAAAACAGCGCTCTGTAACTCATAAATCAACCCTTCTATCCTGCAAAAGTCATATAAGCGGGGCTTCCAGCCCTGCCCTGAAGGTAAATAGATTACCATCCGCGGCCTTGGGCCATTTGGCAATGATACAGTCCTCAATTTCTTTTACGGTAAAAATTTTGGAAAGCGCGGTATTTTTCATCATACCGCCCAGAACAAACAGATTATCCCTGACAGGCGCTCCGTCATAGAGCGGTTTTGCGTCCGGAGACAGGCATTTTGCCTCTCCCCCGGCGCCCTTTACCTGACCGCAAACCGACTCAAGCTCGGGATACGGGGCCTTGCCCAGCATTACCGCCGTCGGCAGCCACTTATTGGCATAGAGGAAGCACTCGCCCCCCTCTTTCAGATAGACGATCCCCTTCAGCGTCTCCGAAAGCTCCATGGAAACCAAAAGGTCGGCCCCATGCAAGGGGATATCCGGGCCGCAGTGGCGTCTGCCCAGGCGGAGCTGCACTTTGACAAAGCCGCCGCGCTGTGCCATACCTTTTGTGGGATAGTAGTTGACCGGCATATCCCTGTCGTAGGCTGCTTTAGTGATGATGTCCGAGATGGTGAGAACGCCCTGTCCTCCCACGCCGACGATATAGATGTCAAAGAACTTTTCAGCCATTTATTTTTCCTCCACTTCTATGGCATGGAACTTACATATCTCAGCGCATATGCCGCAGCCGTTGCACTGCGAATAGTCGATCTTTACTGCTTTGTCTCCGAGGCTCAGGGCGGGACACCCCGTAATGTGGATACACTGTCTGCACAGCGTACATTTGTCCGGGACTATATGTACCTTATGGTATTTCACCTTGCGCCGGGCGGCCTGTATCGCGCATTCGCGCCGCGCCAGCACGACGCTCACACCCGGGTGTTCCATGGCGGACTGTATGGCTTTTGTCACGTCCGCAACAGCATAGGAGTCCACCACGTGGAAATCCTCAACGCCGAGTCCCGCGACGACCTTTTCGAGATCCAGGCTGTGCCAGCCGTCCTTCTGCGCCGACTGAACGGTGCCGGGGTTTATCTGCATGCCCGTCATTGCCGTCCAGTAGTTATCCATGATGACGACCGTCAGATTGACGTTGTGCTGCAGGGCGTTCACGAGTCCCGGAATACCGGCGTGGAAGAATGTGGAGTCGCCGATCGTGGCGATAACCGGAGTCTTCGTCCCGCCGTAGACAAATCCCTGTGCCAGCGGAATGCTGGCGCCCATGGCGACCTCTGTCCAGAGCGTCTCGAACGGCGCGCTTATGCCGAGTATGGTGCAGCCGATATCGCCGGTGACCATGACATCATCTTTTTTGTAACCGAGGTTTTTGACAGCCTGGTTGATGGCGATATACACGCCGCGGTGGGGACATCCGGCGCACACTGTGATTGGCCTTGCCGCCGCGAGCTTCGCGGGCGAAATTGCCTTTCTGCTCAGTTTTTCCGGTACCGGAATGTCAAGAAGGCCGCAAAGTCCTTCGACGACATGCAGAGCCGTGTAGTTGCCGCTCCTCTTATAGGTTCCGTCGTTTTTGCCGAGTATCTTCGTATCTGCCTTCATTTGGTATCCCAGAAGGTAGGCCCTGTTTTCGAGATGCGGCTCCAGCTCTTCCGCGACGAGCACCCTGGCGCAGTTTTCAAGCATTTGTTCTATCTTGCGGTCGGGATACGGGAGCGTAGCGCCCACGAAAAGAAGTGAAATCCCGGAGATATCCACACCGTTTTCGTTAAGAAGGTTTAACGCCTCTTCAACGTAACTGTTCACCACGCCGACGGAAATCATTCCGACGCCGCCCTTTTTCTTGAGTATCAGCCGGTTGAGGCCTTCCGCCCCGATCATCTCGCCGGCCTTGGCAAGACGCCCGATGAGATCGTTGTGCTGCCTCATACAGATATCCGCGCCGGCCTTTGTATATTTCGTAATATCGCGCGCAAAAAGCGGCTTCGTTTCGGGCGGGATAACCCGCTCCCCGATATCCACAATGCCGTGCGACTGCGAAAGCGCTGTCACCGAGCGCAGGAAAACCGGCCCCTGTATGGCTTCCGAGAGCTCGAAAGCGTATTTGGTGAACTCATACGCCTCCTGCAGGTTCGAGGGCTCCAGGACCGGCATATCCGAGATAATGGCAAAACCTCTGGTGTCCTCCTCCGGCATTCCGGCGGATACTCCGGGATCGTCGGCTACAAATATGACAAGGCCGCCGGTGCATCCGGAATACGCGATGCCGATGATGGAGTCGTAGGCCACGTTCACGCCGGACATTTTCATCGTGCACATGCTTCTCTGCCCCATGAGCGCGCTGCCCGCGGCGACCTCGAAAGCCACCTTCTCATTCGTGCTCCATTCGACCTTTGTTCCCGGCAGATCCATTGTAAGCAGCATGGCCGTCGTCTCTGTTGAAGGGGTTCCCGGGTAACCGGATACGACCTTTACCCCCGCGCTGAGCGCGCCATACGCTATGGCCTCATTTCCGCTGATCAGTTTTTTTGACATCTTTCTGTCCCTCCACCGTTCAAAGTTGTATCACAAGATCCGACATGCCCTGCCCGTTCAAAACGCCTGCCGCGGTTTCGGCCGCCCTGCGCTGCAGCTCGCTCAGCGCCTCTTCGGAAAAATAGGAGATGTGCGGCGTTATCACGATTCCGGGCGTTTTGAGCACCGGGTCGTCCGCGTCGGGAGGTTCTTTCTCAAGAACATCCAGAACAGCGCCCGCTATCACTCCGCTTTGTACCGCTTCAATAAGGGCCTTCTGATCGACCACTCCGCCGCGCGAGGTGTTAATCAGCCAGGCATTCTGTTTCATCAAATTAAAATATTCTTTTGAAAAGAGTCCCTTTGTTTCATCCGTCAGCTTCACATGCGCGCTGACAAAGTCGGCCGACCTGAGTCCCTCTTCCATGGAAACCGGCTTCGCGCCGCACTTTTCGGCCTCTTCTTCCGTAAGCGAGCGCCCCCAGGCGAATACCCGGACACCGGCAGAGACGGCTTTCTTCGCCACGGCTTTGCCGATACGCCCCATTCCGGCAATGAACAGGGTCCTGGTCTCGAGCCTGTGGACAGGCCCGGACACCGTCTGCGCTCCCCAGCGGCCCGCGCTTATCGCGGGGCCAAAGCTGCCCATCGGAAAAATTGTATAAATCATGGCCCCCAGCACATAGTCCGCGATATCCTCCGCGCAGTAACCGGGGATGTATCCGACCTTGATCCCCCTGGCTGTCGCCGCGCTCACATCCACATTGTTGTAGCCCGTGCCGTAATTCGAGATTATTCGGCATTTTTCCAGACGGTCTATGACGGCCTTCGTCATGGGCACGCTTATCTGGGAGAGCACCGCGTCGGCATATCTCCCGAAATCATCGAGATCCCGCTCCAGCTCGTGGGGTTTCGTATACTTTATTGTGTAATCGTCAAGTTTCTCTCTGAATATTTTCTGTTCTATTTCATAATCCGGCCATTCGTCGTCAATGATCCAAATCAATTTCTGCAATTTTAACCCTGCCCTTCAAACAGCAATTTAACTGCGGGCCTATTGGTCCATCTCTTCCTGCTGCATTTTCATGCTCTCTTCGTAGATGAGCTCTATGGCCTCCCGCTTATAGCGGATGAACTCCGGGGAATTCTTTATCTCGGGCGGCCTCGGCCGCCCGAGATTGATATCGAATATGCGCTTTATGGCGCCGGGCCTCGCGGTCATCACCACAACCCGGTCCGCCATATATACGGCCTCTTCCACATCGTGCGTGACCATCAGGATCGTCTTGGGGTTCGCCTCCCAGACACTTATCATGAGTTCCTGCATGGCGCTTCTCGTCTGGGCGTCGAGAGCGCCGAAGGGCTCGTCGAGCAAAAGGCTCTCCGGATTGTTGGCCAGCGCCCGGGCTATAGCCACCCTCTGCTTCATGCCGCCTGAAAGGGCGTTCGGATAGACGTTCTCAAATCCCTCGAGCCCCATGGCTCTTATGTATTTGCCGACGATCTCCGCGGTCTCCCCCACCGGGCATTTTTTCTGTTTGAGTCCGTATTCTATGTTCTTTTTTACGGTCATCCACGGGAACAGGGTGTAGGACTGAAAGACCATTCCTCTGTCCGGCCCCGGTCCCGTGATTTTAGCGCCGTCCGCGCGGATGCTGCCGGTCGTCGGCTCCGTGAATCCGCCCAGCATTCTGAGGAGGGTGGATTTTCCGCAGCCGGACGTCCCCAGTATGGCGACGAACTCATTCTTCTTTATGTTTAAATTGATCTCTTCCAGCGCCTGTATCGGCTTTCTGTTCAGTACGAACTGTTTGGTAACGCCGATGATCTCATAAATGACTTCGCCTTCCGGCTTCATAACTCCACCTCCTGAGTTCGGTTTATTTCCAGGGGAACAGCAGTCTGTCAAAAAGTCTGAAACACATATCGAATATGAGTCCCAAAAGACCGATGGTCAGAATTCCCACAAAGATTTTTGAAACGCCGAGCATACGCTGCGACTGCAGGATCATGTACCCGATACCTGATGAAGCGCCAACCATTTCGGCGACTATCAGATAAGTCCACGCCCAGCCCAGAACCATTCGGAGAGAGTCCAGAATGGAGGGCATACAGCCCGGGAGTATGACTTTCCATAAAACCTGCGACTTGGGTGTCCCCAGCGTATAGGAGACCTCGACCAGATCGTGCGAGACCTGCCTTGTGTTCACGGCCACCATCAGTATGAGCTGCGGCAGGCTGCCTATGATAATAATGGCGATCTTCTCGGCTTCACCGATTCCGATCCAAAGGATAAAAAGCGGAATGAACGCGGAAGCCGGCATATAGCGGATGAAGGACATGATGGGCTCTATCTGAGCTTCGACGGGCGCGTATATCCCCACGAGAAGCCCCAGCGGGATCGCCACAATGGCCGATATCGCAAAGCCCATCATGACACGATAGATTGATATCGATATATCGCTGAGAAAGTCTTCGCTGGTGAACATGCTCACCCCTGATGCTATCGTGTCAGTGATTTTCGGCAGGAACAGCTTATTCACCAAACCCAGTTCAGTGATTAAAGCCCACACCGCCAGTACGACCGCAAAGGAGATTACCGCGATAGTTAAATAGCTTTTTTTCGAAATACTTCCCTGCGGGCTGAAAGCATCTCCGACAGAATTCTTTCTCACTTCAACACACCTCGCTAGCCTGTTTTACTTTTATCTGCAATTACTTAAGGAAACTTCCGTTATAGCTGTCTTCGGGGGCGACAGGGGTGCTCATAAGCCCGAGCTCAATCCAGATATCCGAGACTTTCTGGCACATATCCGAAATCTGATTGTCGAAATAGTCAACGTTTTCCGTCTGGTCGTAGAATTTGACCGCGGGAAGCACCGCGAGGAAATCATCGACCGACTGTCCCATGGCATCCGCCATGATCTCATATGACTCATCGGGATTGGACTGTATGTATGCCAGCGCTTTATACCAGCCGTTTACAATGCCCTTAACAGAGTCGGGATAGTTTTCAACATAATCTTTGCTCAGGCAAAGGGTGTCAACAATGACGCCGGGATAATCCGCGCTGCTGTAAAGCACCTTGCCGAAGTCTGTGTTCTGGGCGTTTGTGAGCCATGGCTCCCAGGTGACCGCGGCGTCAACCTGCCCGGCCACGAAGGCCGTACCGGCGTCGCCCGCGCTCATGTTGGTTATATTGAAGTCATCCATTGTCAGCCCCTGATCTTTAAGCATGTAGTTAAACCAGAACAGAGAGGCGCCGCCGGTCGTGTCTATTGCCACATTTTTGCCTTTGAGATCCGCGAGCGAGTTGTATTCATTCAGCGAAACAATGCCGTCTCCGCCGTTTGAGTAGTCGAGTGCGAGAACCTGAGTAACATCAATTCCTATGGACTGGCTCATGACAATGGTATCAAGGGTAGACGCGCTGCCGTAAACCTGACCTGACGCGAGAGCCGATCTCTGGTCGCCGGCGCTTTCAATGACGGAAATCTCAACGTCCACGCCCTCTTCCTCGAAGAAGCCCTTTTCCACTGCCAGATGCAGCGGCGCGTACCCGATCCACGTGCTCATGGTCAAAACGGTTGTGTCGGGGCAGAACTTTCCTTCTTCAGTTCCCGTGGCAGTTGAAGTGGCGGTTGAAGTGGCGGTCGATGAGTCGGCCGTGCCGGTACTGCTCTGTGAAGGCGCGGTGGACGCGCACCCGCCCATTATTGAAAAGACAAGCAGGATAGCGGTTATTATCAAAACAGTTTTTTTCACTTTAATTCCTCCAATTAATAAGTCCATGCAAAAACTCACTGATTCTTAAAATAGATGTTGTTTTTGCCTTCTATTTCCTCCAGGGCTTTCATTCTCTCTGCCAGATTTCCGGTCTCTCTTGCAATGTCTCTGGCCAGGATATTCAAAAACAGTATTGGCGCACTGTATATGTCGAAGATCGACGATACCGTTGTCGGCAATTTGATGTGATTGAATTCCGCGGCCAGTGGGTACGGGAACCCCTCATCTGAAATAACGACAATTCTAAATCCACCTCCTTTCAGTTCCCTCAGTTTTGAGAGCAATATGTTCGAATATCTTGGAAACATCAGGGCAACGATCAGCTTCTCCTTTGAGCCATTCAGCGCCATGGTGTCCCACGCCGGGTCATTCGGTGTTATACTTCTGACCCCTGTCCTTATATTGTTGAGCAGGTAAAAAATGTACGGCAGAAGGGTCGCCGACATCCTCGCGGATATAAGCGTTATTTCTTTCGACTGCGCCATGCTTGTCTTGAGCTCATGGTATCCCTCTGTCTTCATCAGATTTTTTATTTTTTCAATGTTGTTGTGTTCGGAAGTATATATCGCTTCGTTATCCATTGCCGCGTTTTCGGTATAGGCCAGTCTTTGGGGGAGCGTAATTTCGCGGCTTACCAGCTCTCCCAACGTCTTTTTAAAATCATTAAAACCGTTGAAGCCCAAACTCATGCAGAACCGGCTTACGCTTCCCTGGCTTGTTCCGACAGACTCGGCAAGCTGGCTTGCCGTCATAAACATTATCTGAATGTATTTCATTTGGATGAACGCGCTTATATTTGCGTTTATCTGTGATTTTATTGCTGCTTTATTCATTTTTTCAAATAAAGTTTGGAGTTCCTTATTGCCGCCCTGCATTGATCTCAATCCCTTCAATGTCTATATTTTGATATTTTCATTCATATTTTCCAAATAATGAATGGTTTCATTCCTGCTTGGTAAAAAGAAAATGGATTCCGCAAACCAATAAGGGTTTACAAAATCCAAACATCTTTGTTTTCGATACACTGAAATGTATCTTATTAAATTAAAACGCTATTGAGAAACAGCATCAAATTTATTAATTTTTATTTAAACCTATTATACATGATATAATCAGGTTGTCAATCTTCAAATTAGTCCAAATTGATCGGAGATTTTCATTGTTATTTGTTTATTTTGCATCATCTGTTCCTGAATACTTCAAAATTATATCAGTGTGATGCGCCCTGCTTTATTTAAAATTCAACTGGAACAATCCGAATGCACCGCTTGCAAGACCGAATATCTTTTAATTGAACTAATAGTTCAAAACAAGACGGCGGGCATATTCTTTGCCTGCCGTCTTGTTTTGATTCAATCAGCCTGTGTCAAATCACGGTACTCTGCAACAGGTTGCTGCCGCCAGCTTAGTAACGCCTCAGTTCACTATTTCCGCCCGGCTGCCGCCGGATTTTTCTTTTGTTACGACGATCTGCCTGTCGATCTTCTCCTTGAGTTCGGTAACGTGCGAGATGATCCCCACGAGGCGGCTGCCCTCCGTCAGGCCGTAGAGGGCGCGCATGGCCTGACCGAGGGACTCCTCGTCCAGAGAGCCGAAGCCCTCGTCCACGAACATGGTGTCGAGCCTGATGCCGCCGGCGGAGGACTGTATCTCGTCCGAGAGGCCCAGCGCCAGAGAGAGCGAGGCCTTGAAAGACTCCCCGCCGGAGAGGGTCTTGACGCTCCGCTCCGTGCCGTTGTAATGGTCGACGACGTCCAGCTCAAGGCCGCTCTGACTGCGGTTGTTTTCTGCCTCTATACGGCGTTTGAGCTCGTACTGCCCACCCGACATCACCATAAATCTTGTGTTTGCCCTGGAAAGGATGCGGTCAAAGCAGGTCATCTGTATGTAGGTCTCAAGCATGATCTTTTCCTTGCCGCTGATGTTGCCGTTCGCGGTGTTGGACAGGGCCTTGACCCATATCCATTTCGCTTCGGCCCCGGCGAGGCTGCCGCTGCGCTCGCGGATATTTTGCAGGGCGTCGGTGTTTCTGTCCAGACGGGAAGATACCCGGGTTATTATTTCCGACAGGGCCGCTTTTTCGGCGGTCAGCTCCGACTGCCGCCTTGTCTGCGCGTCTGTGTCGATTTCCTCCGCGTCTTCCAACTGCGCGGTCAGGGCTTTCACGGTCCCGTTGAGTGCATCGCACTGAGACCTGCAGCCGGTATAGGCTTTTTGCGCATTATCCAGTGCCTGTTTCAGTTTATTGCGTCTGTCTTCAAGGGCCGCTATCGCCTTTTCGGCTTTAGCTTTGTTATCATGTTCCAGCGTCATCAGGAGTTTTTCAGCCGTCTCCGAGAGGTTCTTGATATCGCTGTCCCGCGCCGCCGCGGCTGTCTCAGCGTCGCAGACAGCCGCTTCCAGTTCTTTTGCGCCGGTTTCCTTTTGCGGTATCAGGACGTCAAGTTCAGCGGCCCGCTTTTCCCGGACCTCCTCCGCCGTGATTTTCGCGTTGAATTCTTTAAGCGACACGGTCAGCTCTCCGGATACCTTTTCAATTTCAGCCTCTGTCCCGGCAAACTCGCATACCCCTATGAGCGCCGAGGCGCGGCTTATAATATCCGCTTTCCTGGCCTCTGTCTGCCCGCTCAGCTCTCCGGCTCCGGCGCTCAGTTCGGCGGCGGCGGCCTGCGCCTTCTCCCAAGCTTCCTTTGCCTCGTTCAGTTCCGCTTCGCTTGGCGCGCTCCGGGACAGGGCGGCGGGGGCGGGATGGACTGCCGAACCGCAAACCGGGCATTTTTCACCTTCCTTAAGCGAAGATGCCAGAATACCCGCCTGCTCATCCAGAAACGCCTTGTTTTTTTCGCCGTATACCAACCGGCAGGCTTCTGTTTTTTGCGCCGCGGCGAGGTACGCTTCCCTCACCTCATCGCGATTCTTCAGAAGCTTTTGATATCCTTTAAAATCGAACGCGAGCTTGACAATACCGCTCTGCCTGTCCTGCAGCGCCCTTTTCCGATTCAGCAGCTTCTCCTTTTCGATACATGCGTTTTTGAGGGTATCCCGCTCTTTTTTTGCCTCATCCAACTCTCCCTTAACGGTTTCAAGCGACGCTGCCCATGCTAAGCAATCGGATTCTATCCTCTCCCGCTCTTTTACTTTGGCGGCAAGCGCCCTGCGCGTCTTTTCCAGTTCGTCGTACTGCGGCAGCTTGTTCCGCACAGTTGTGACGGCATCGGACAGCGCGTCGATTTCCGGCTGTCTGCGGATCGAAGCTTCATAGGCGTCGGACGCCTCTCTTAGCCGGGGCTCGGCTTTTGAGAGCGCTTCCCGCGCATCTGCGAGGCCGGTTTTGGCCTTTTTGATTTCCTCCGCCTTGCCCAGACGAGCCGTCACCCGCCCCAGCTGCTTTTCAGCCTCCAAAAGGCTGCCGCCGAGTCTCCGGCGCCCGTTGTCGTCCTCATTTATAATTTGTTCGATGAGCGCTATCGTATCGGCAGTCAGCAGACTGCCGCTTTTGGCCTTTTCAAGCGCGATACAAAAAGATTCGTTCTCCCCGCAGGAGATACCGTTGATGTATTGACGGATACTGTTCTTCAGCGTTTCACATTCTCTGCCCAGCTGACCGGATTCTTCTTTCAGCTTGTCCTGCAGGCGCTGATACAGCTCGGTTTTGAAAATCTGGCGAAAAATTCTTTTTCTGTCCTCCGTGGGGGCGAGCAGGAGCTTGAGAAAATCGCCCTGCGCGAGCATGGCAATCTGGGTGAACTGGTTGCGGTCAATGCCGATGATATCCCGGACGGCGTTTGTCACGTCCCGCGTTTTTGTGACAATTCTGCCGTCGGGACAGACAAGCTCCGCGTCGGCTTTCTGCACCGTTGTACCGGCGCCGCGTCTGGCGGGGCGCTCATATTCCGGGTTTCGTGTGACGCGGTATGCCTTGCCGGCATTGGAAAAAACCAGCTCGACAAAAGTGGGCGTCTCCGGGGCGGCGTATTTGCTGCGGAGCATGGCGGCCTCCCGGTTTTCACCGCTGGCCTCGCCGTACAGCGCGAAGGTGACGGCATCGAAGATGGTGGTCTTTCCGGCGCCGGTATCACCGGTGATCAGATACAGCCCCCTGTCGCCCAGCTTATCCATTTCCAGCTCGGCTTTTCCGGCGTATGGGCCGAAAGCGGAAATCGTAAGTTTTATCGGCCTCATTGCGCGCCCTCCCATATCTTTTCAATCAGCCCGGATACAAAGGCATACTGCTCCTCCGAAAGGGGCTGGTTGTTCTGTTTTTCATAAAATTCCGAGAATAACTCAATCGGCGCCCTGTTCTCCACATCGTCCGCGCCGGAGATCTCCGCGCTGGAGCGGGTGCGCCTGTTGTCGTAATCCAGTTTCATGATATTGGGATAGACCGACCCGAGCTTCCCAATGGCATCGGGGATATCCTCCTCGTCCGTCAGCGTGATATGCATGTAAGCCTCGGTATCCATGCCGCTGTAGAAGCTTCGGGACGTCATTTCCATATAGCTGCCTCTGATCTCCGCCATGTCCCGTTTGGGTACAAGGGGAACTGTGCGTACGGTAACGCTTCCCTTTTCCGACAGCGCGACTACCGTCACGGACTTCGTGTGTTTAACCTCGGAAAACGAATATTTAAGCGGCGTTCCGCAGTAGCGGACAGTTTCGCCGCCCACGTTCTGCGGGCTGTGGATATGTCCCAGCGCCACATAGTCAAAGGGCTTAAACACGCCCGCGTCCACGTTGTCGGAACCGCCGACGGCGATGTCCTCGGAGTCACAGCGTGAAGCGCCCGTGACGAACTGATGGGTGATTAAGACATTTCGGTTTTCCGGATTAATCTCCATATGCCCTATCGCCGACCGTACGGCGTCCGTATAGGTGGATATTTCGTCGTCCGGGCAATACCTTTTTACATGGGATGGCTTCAAAAAGGGGAGCATAAAAACGTCAACCGCACCGAACTCGTCGGCCATGCCGACAGGCGTGACGCGCCCGTCATAGACGGGCGACATATATATTCCGCTGCTGCTCATCAGCCTTGAGCCAAACGCTATTCTCTCGGGCGAATCGTGGTTTCCGCTTATGACGAACACTTTGAGGCCGCGCCTGGACAGGTGAACGAGGAAATCGTCAAACAGCTGAACGGCCTCCGCGGACGGTACGGATTTGTCATAGATATCCCCGGCGATTATCACGCCGTCAGGCCTTTCATCGTCGATGATGCCGATGATTTTTGTCAGTATGTATTCCTGATCCTCCAGCATCGAAAATTCATTCACGCGCTTTCCGATGTGAAGGTCGGATAAGTGGATTAATTTCATAATCGGCCTCCTGCAGTCAATTTTTCAGACACAACAATCCGCCTTCTGCAGGTTTTGATTAACTGCAAGTCGTATCAACTGTTATGCGGACTGCGCTTTATTCGCCATATATGGACCTGATTTTCTTTGTATGTATTATAATATAACAAAACCAATATAAAAACAGTAACGTAAAAAGAAATAAGGATTATTTGCCCTAAACTCACACGAAGCAAACCTCGCACGCCGTTCATGCCGGCCTCACATTCCGCTAAAAGCCGAGGGCTCACAACCCTGTTTTGGGTTATGAGTCCTCGGCTTTTTTCAAAATGAGAATCTGCGTATAAAGCGCCGATGGATAGCCGCCAATTCAAAGGCGGTATACCGGGCGGCAAAAAGCGAAATTTAAGGCTATCAAATTTTCAATCCCATCGGCATTCATTACGATATGCTCATAGTATTCAGCCGGCTTGTTCATCCCCTGCATTGATTCAGGCGCCGCGTCTATCCTTACAGTTCTTCCACCGCAATGATTCCGCTGAAGTCGGAGAGGTCGCCGAGCATCTTCTCATAATCGGTTCTCCTGTTCATCTGCAGCGTGAAGATTGCGCAGGCATTGTGTTTTTCATCGGAAGCCCT
>JBFWIW010000026.1:0-36841 GCA_050253535.1 Oscillospiraceae bacterium | reverse complement strand
CAAGGACGCATAGGCAGTATTCAATGACCCTAAAACAAACCCCATGTTAATAGTTCAACAGACCGGACTGCGTGATACATTATTAAATTGATATGATTAAAGGAGGATGAAAAGATGAATAAGAAACTTAGAACGATGGCACTATTACTGGTAATCACAATGCTTGTCGCAGTTTTTGCGGGATGCAGTCAGCAGGCTGCGACAGAATCAACAACGCCTGCATCCACATCAACTTCCGGAACTTCGGCATCTTCAGCAGCCTCAGCAGCAGATGATAAATCCGATGTAATCGCGCCGGACTGGGCGGGTGCCACTCTGACACTTGGTACGCTCAACCCTGAAAATAACCCCGACAGCATGGGCGCTCAGTGGTTTGCCGACCAGCTGTACGAAAAAACCGACGGGCGGCTGAAAATCAACGTATACAGCGGCAGCCAGCTGGGAAATCAGACAGCGGAAATCGAATCACTGGTCATGGGTACACAGGACATATTTATCGGCGGACTTGAACCTTTTGCCAGTATTGCTACAGAGCTGCGGACGCTGAATGTTTTCTTTCTCTTCGAGTCCCAGGATCAGTTCCAGAAGTTCTTCCAGTCCGAGTGGTGGGATGCCGCTCAGGCAAAACTTTCTGATAACAATATTGTCTGCATCAACCAGTCGATGAACTGGGTAAAGGGACCTTTCCGCATCATTCTTTCCTCTAAAGAGATTGACGGCTCACTTGCCGCCATGAAGGGCATGAAGATCCGAATTCCGGATCAGGAGACCTTCCAGAAGAGCTTCGAGGCTCTCGGCATGGTGCCCGTTGTGGTAGCCCTGAACGAAACCTATCTGGCGCTCCAGCAGGGCTTAGTGGAGGCGGTCGATCTGATTCCTGCCTCTATCAAGTCCAACGGATTCCAGGAAGTCACAAAATACATATTAAAAACCGACGCATTTCCTCAGCGCGAAGGCGTAATGATGAGCAAGAAGGCCCTTGAAAGCCTACCGGAAGAAATTCAGCAGCTGATATATGAGACCGCCAACGAAGCCGGTGATTATTATTCACAGTTAGTAATGGATACAAGCGACAGTGTGCTTAAGGAAGTTCAGGATATGGGCATTGTATACATAGACGATGCGGACTTGAGCGAGTGGTATGATGCCTGCAAGGATCTCGGATACCAGTTCGAGGATTCCGGTTACCTGCCGGAAGGGATTACCGACGCTATTAAAGCGATGAAATAATTATCTCTCTTATATAATCCGACAGATGGCGGACCAGTATTATTTTTAATTGGTCCGTCCATCTGCTGTATAAGAACTCAAACAGAAAACAGGATGTGGTTACGTGAAAATATTCAATTCAATAATGAGGGAACTGAACAGGCTGGAAAAACTGATCTGTCTGACCGCTCTCGGCTTTATGTTCCTTGCGGGAGCGTTGGAGGTACTGTCCCGAAACATAATCGGGTATTCATTTTTTTGGGTGCAGGAGTTTATCGTAATCCTGCTTGTTTGGGAAGTGTTTATGGGCGCCGCCTATATTTTCAGTACATCCAGCTTAATATGCGTGAGCATATTGTATGACAAGCTAAGCTATTTCGGAAAAAAAGTGCTGGATATTATCAATGACATTATCGTATTTATAATTCTGGCTGCTTTGCTGCGCTTCGGCTGGAATTATATGATGATGCAGACGGCGTTTACGACAACGGCTTTACATGTAAATCAGTGCATATATTCCATCCCTATGCTGATTTCCGCAGCTTCGATGGCGCTCGAAATAGTCAGGAGATTTATCATAAGGTTAAGACGCGCCGGAAGCGAAGGAGGATGACAGAAATGGTCTTGGGAATTTCAACGTCCTGGATACCGGCTATTATTTTGGTAGTCTTTCTTGTCGCTCTGCTGATTAAAGTGCCGGTTTCTTTCAGTATGGCATTGGCTGCGATGGTCGGCATCCTTTTGATGGGAAGTGACCTGCGCATTCTCCCGCAGATGTGGTCCACTGCGCTAAAAAGCTATACAATCTCGGCAATCCCGTTTTTTATACTCGCCGGCAACATTATGAACACCGGCGGCATTACAAACCGTATATTCAATTTCGCGCGCGTTCTGGTCGGACATATAGCCGGCGGCTTGGGACATGTGGTCATTGTTGCCTGTATGATATTCTCCGGTATCTCCGGGTCTTTTACCGCCGATGCGGCCGGGATAGGAACAGTGGCAAAACAGGCGATGAACAAACAGGGGTATGAGAAGGAATTCGGTGCGGCTATCGTCTGCGCCGCAAGCATCCTTGGGCCGATCATTCCGCCCAGCATCCTATTTATTTATTACGCCTGTTTTACAGGCTTATCCGTATCAAAGCTGTTTATGGCAGGTCTAATTCCCGGAATATTATCCGGACTTTTGCTGATGGTCGTCTGTTTTCTTATGGCGAAAAGCGGAAAAGTCAAGGCCCCAACTTATGAGAGAGCGACTCTGAAAGAAGTCTGGGTGGCATTTAAGGAGAGCATTCTTGCGATTTTGGCTCCCGTCATTATCATTGCCGGCATGCTGACCGGCTGGGTGACACCGACGGAGGCCGCGATCCTCGCATGCATCTATTCCCTAGTTGTATCAGCTGTATACCGGGATATTCGATGGAAAGATCTGCCCAAAATACTGCTCGACAGTGCCAAAACCTCGGCCAACGCACAGTTTCTGGTGGCGGCCGCCTCCATGGTCGGCTGGATTGTTACAGTAACACAGGTAACAAAGCTTTTAAGCGGTTTTATCATAAGCTTTACGGACAGCACGGTGGTTGTGCTTCTGATGATAAATGTTTTCCTCCTTATTCAGGGCTGCTTCATCGATACAACAAGCGGTTTAATAATGATAACACCGGTACTTTATCCCATTGCCATGAGTTTTGGCGTTGACCCGTTTCATTTTGGTGTCATTCTCTGCTACAACCTGATCCTTGGCGCGCTCACGCCGCCAATGGGAGCCGGCCTCTATCTGGTCGCCTCCGTTATGGAAACAAGGGTGGAAGGGCTGCTCAAGCGGCTGGTTCCGTTTTTCGCGGTACACATACTGACGCTGCTCATGATTACATTTGTCCCGGCTATATCCACGTGGCTGCCCGGACTACTGGGCTGAATTTTCAAATTGGGGTGATTAAATGATTATTTATAGGAACGCGCGCGTACTTACACTCTCTTCATCAGGCTTAATCGACAAAGGAGCCGTAGTTGTCGATGGAAACAAAATAATCCGGGTGTGCCCGGAGGCGGAACTTAATTTTAAAAATTACAGCGACGCGCAGACTGTTGATTTGAATGGGATGTTCATCATGCCGGGCCTTATAAACGGGCATCATCACAGCGCGATGTGGAAAAATTACGGAAAAATAACCGCTTTTACGCACGACCCGGCTACGCAGGCTTTTATGGCGGCGAGGCTTGCCCTCGTGGCTCTCAAAAAAGGCGTACTTGCGGTGCGCGACCTCGGCCATAAAGGCGACGGACATACGCAGCTCAAGCTCTGCCGGGACAAAGGCGTGCTTCTGGCACCGAGGATCCGCGGCGCTATTGAATTGATCGGCTTTCCGTTTGGAACAGCGCCGGCGTTTACCGCCCAGATTATATCTGCCGACGAAATGCGCCGTGAAATTCTGCGTCAGGCGAACGACGGCACAGACTTTATCAAAATCATGGCGAACAACGAGAGGATGACGCATATAGATTATGAGGATTTGGCGTGTCCATGGCTCTCACAGGAAATAATGGATACAGCGGTTGAAACGGCGCATATGGTCGGACTTAAGGTCGCAGTTCACGCAAACGGACGAACCGCCGTTAACTGGTGCATCAATTCCGGTGTTGACGTCATTGAACACGGCCGCTGCATCGACGATGAAATGGCAAAGCGAATGGCGGATAAAGGTATCGTCTACGTCCCTACCCTCTCCGGGCAGAAAGCAAACGCCACACCCGGCTGGGGTCGTGACGACATTCAGCCGCGCTATGAAAAAAGTTGGAAAAAACTCACCTTTTCAATGGAACATGTGGTTAAAAACGGCGTGCGCATCGTTGCGGGAACGGATTGTCTCGGCTCCGTATGCGAAGAAATCGTTTTGCTTCATGAGGTCGGCGGACTTTCAACGCTCGAGGCTATCAAAGCGGCTACGGTATATGCCGCGGATCTTATGGGTATGAGCGGTCTGATCGGCACCGTTGAAGCGGGTAAGCTTGCCGATTTTATTGTAGTAGACGGAAACCCTCTTGAAACCCCCGGCATATTGGAGGACAACGTAAAGTTCATATCTCTTGACGGCAAGTGGTACGACACTGCGTGGTTTGCAAAACTTATTCCTGAATGTGATTATTGGGCGCCGGGGTTTTAAGCGGCGTACAAAAAATAATAATGCAGAGGCTTGATTATGATTATTTATAAAAACGCGAAGATTGTCACTATGGGAAAGGCTGGAATCATTGAAAACGGTGTAATTGCGGTTGATTCTGACAGGATTTCAAAAGTGTGCGAGGCTGCTGAATTCCGTGAGGGCGACTTCGCGGGTATAGAACACGAGACCAAAGATCTGAAAGGAATGACGGTTCTTCCGGGTCTTGTAAACAGCCATCATCATTCTGCAATGTGGAAAGTAAAAGGAGGCGTAGACGAATACCTATATGACCTGACGACAGAAGCACTTATGGCCCAGCGTGCCATTAATGCGGCTCTGAGTAAGGGCGTCCTTGCATTGCGCGATCTCGGCCATTACGGGGACGGTCACATGGCTGTAAAAAAAGCAATCCAAAACGGATTTATATACGGGCCCAAAATGTGGGCGGCCGTCGGAATTATTGGTTTTAACGGCGGCATGTCCCCCAATTTCTGCCTGCAAATGAAAACAATCGAGGAAATGCGTGCGGAAATCAGACGCCAGGCGGCTGAAAAAACAGACTTTATAAAGCTGATGGGTAATCACGAAACACTGTATCATTACGATTTTAAGCAGTACACGTGCCCATGGTTTTCAAAGGAAGCGCTTAGTGCCGCGACGGAGGAAGCGCATGGCATTGGACTGAAGGTCGCAGTCCACGCAAACGGAACCGAAATGATAGACCGCTGCATAAGCACGGATGTCGACGTCATTGAACACGGCTGCTGTATGTCATCCGAGCAAGCGGGAAAGCTCGCTGCAAAGGGCATGACGTATGTGCCAACCCTCTCCGGCTCACAGGGCAATGCCGACCCATACTGGGAAAGAGGGGAAATCAGAGTCAGACGATACAGAAAAAAGTGGGAACTCATGAAGGTCGCGGCCAAAAACGCCGTCGAAAACGGCGTGAATGTTGTCGCGGGTACGGATACACTGGGTTCAGTGGCAGAGGAAATACAGCTTTTGCACAGCGTCGCCGGTATGACTCCCATGGAGGCGCTCGAAGCGGCAACTATCAAAGGCGCTGCTTTGATGGAAATGGACGATAAGATCGGCAGCGTGGAAGAGGGTAAATGCGCAGATTTTATCATGGTTGACGGCGACCCACTCAAAGACCTGTCCATTCTTGAGAATAGCGTTAAATACATATCACTTGACGGCAAGTTCTGGGAAACCAGACAGTTTGCAGACATGATCCGGCCGAATCCAATGTGGGCGCCGGGGTTTTGAGTTTATCACAATACCATATAAATCCTTAATAGAAGACAGCACAATACTACTGTCATGAACAGCGAAAGGTCCGCCGAAAGGCGGACCTTTCGCTGCTTAGTGTTTAAAAATTGTTTATAAATTTTTAAGCCCACTTTAAAGTTGAAGCGGTAAGATTATCCAAAGAATAATACCAGATGAGAACAATAAAGACACGCTGACAGTATCCGGCTCAGCCGGTTTGGCGGGGAAAGCGCCCCAAAAAGAGAACGTCAGGACGGCTCATCAGCGTGTCCCAAACATACAGCAGTTACAATTCCCGAAACGGTACCGTCGTTTTCGACCGCATTATTAACTGACGTGATAAAAGCATATTTAATATAAAACAAACCGGATATTTTACAGGAGGAACCACTAGGAAGGCAAAGAAACTGCTTTCCGCAATACTGGCCGTTGTCCTGACTCTGTCTGTTGCTTCCTGCGCGTATGCAGCCGATAACAGCCAGACAACCGACAGCGCGGCGTATGAACTGTCTGACTACATAAATAACGAGGTTTTGGCCGTCTACAAAGACGGTACGACAGAAGTATTCTCTTATGACACGCAGGAGGAACTGGAAGCCGGTTTGAAAACGCTCACCTCTCAAAGCGGAATTGTATGGTTACAGCCAAATTTCACCTATGAGAATACGGGCTCGGAATCAAGCGACCCAATGTACGACGAACAGTGGGCACTCTCAAACGACGGTACGTTTGAGATGGAAGAGGAGGAAAACGATTATCCCGTTTATGATGACCCCTTTGGGTCGCCGTCCGCACCCGGGGAGTGGAGAAATCCCAGCGGAGGAATGATGAATCCCGGTATGTCCGTCCGAAGCGCCACGTCCGCATCCTCCACCACCACTGCGGTCAGCGGCATCGATATAAACGCGGAGGATGCCTGGGATATCTATGATGGCGGCAGCGAGGTCATTATAGCGCTGATTGACACCGGCGTCGACTATACGCACGAGGATCTGGAGGACTCAATCTGGATAAATGACGACGAGATAGCAGGCAACAATATCGACGACGACGGCAACGGCTATATAGACGATACCTACGGCTGGAATTTTTACAGCGACAGCAGTAAGGTATATACCGGCGAAGAGGACGACCACGGAACGCACTGTGCCGGTACGATCGCAGCGTCTTCCGACAACAACACCGGAATTGCAGGAATCGCGGGAGATACCGAAAACGTGCAGATTATGGTTCTTAAAGCGCTCGGCGGCAGCGACGGCAGCGGGACGACGGAGGATGTCATTGAAGCCATCAATTACGCTGAAGAAAACGGCGCTTCCATCGTCAATCTCAGCCTTGGTACATCCAACTTCGACTATGCTCTTTATCTGACAATGAAAAGCTCCGGAATGCTGTTTGTTGTTGCGGCCGGCAACGACGGGGCCGACAACGACGAAACAGCAACGTATCCAGCGGCATATGATCTGGGCAAAATTATTTCTGTCGCAAACCTTCAGTGTGACGGGACGCTCCATTACAGCTCAAACTATGGTGAATCTTCCGTTGACATCGCGGCGCCTGGTTCCTATATTCTCAGCACCACCACCGAGGATACATACAGCTATATGACCGGTACCTCGATGGCTGCGCCAATGGTGACGGCCGTCGCTGCCATGGTCTACTCATATTATGACGATATAAGTCTTTCCGATGTCAAACAGATAGTCCTCGGATCGTCCAATCAGCTTGACGCACTGGACGGCCTTGTTCTGACAGGCGGCATGCTCGATGCGGGCGCCGCGCTCAGCTATGACCTCTCCACGCTTGATGAGACCGATACTGACACGGATACGGATACCGGCTCCGCTCCCGTCATTACCTATGAAACCTATACTCAGGACGGGATGAGCTATCTAACGGTTACGGTCACGGACGAAGACGACGACTTCTGCCTGCTAAGTTACGAGAAGGGCGAACAGACCGCAGAGTATTTTAATTACGGCTCAGCAGGAACGCAGGTTACGGCCGACAGTGAAAACACGGTGACATTCCGTGTCGTTAATGGCGGAACATACACATTTTATGCTCTGGATATTTTTGGTAATGAGGCTGTTGAGGTTGTAACCGTAACAGCGCAAAACAGCTCCGGCAGTGTGCCCGGCTCAGCTCAGGGGAACAGAGAAAAGGAACAGAACGGTATGCCTTCCGGCGGTTTTCCATGGGGCGGTCAAATGTCCCCGTCCAGGGCTTTTCGCTGATAAATTATGAACGTAGGATGTCATAATTTAAGACGGGCGTCTGGCTTTTATATGATATCTGTCTAAAGTGCGGCCTGCGGAAATTACTCCGCAGGCCGCTTATATTTGTGAAATTATTTGAGGACATTTGCTTCGGATACACTAAAATAAAATATTGTAATATTTTAACATTTATAGTATTATAAGAGTATACAAATAGCGTGTCAGCATGTTATAAAACGCAGATTTAATACGAAAGGAGACTTAATTGAAGACTACAGTCGGTTTATTTGGATTCGGAAGGACAGGTTCCGTAGTCGCAAACGAGATACTTAAAGAAGAGGCTTTTGAACTAAAATGGGTGATGCGCCGGTCGGCTAAAAACGAAGGGGAATTTGCCAGCCGGCTGCTTGGCTGCGAATATGACAATGGGAAGATTTTTTCTCTTTGCCACACCGATTTTGAGCATTTTTATGAAAACAACAAAGTCGACGTAATCATCGACTTTTCTGCCGCATGTGCGGTCGGCGAATATGCCAAGGCCGCGGAAAATAATACCCGCATAGTATCGGCTATATCAGATTATGAGAAAACAGATTTAGAGAAACTAAAAGAGCTAAGCCAAAAAACGGCCGTATTATATTCGCCGAATATAACACTCGGCATAAACTTTCTGATTGAGGCTTCAAAGGTGCTCCAGCAGATTGCCCCTAACGCGGACATCGAAATAATCGAAGAACATTTCAGAGAAAAAAAGGGCCCCTCCGGTACGGCTTTGAGAATCGCTGATGATCTCGGTCTCGACAAAGATCAGCACGTCAATTCTATCCGGGTCGGAGGTATAGTAGGGAGACACGAGGTCGTTTTCGGTCTTCCCTACCAGACCATACGAATTGTCCATGAATCACTCAGCAGGGCTGCTTTTGGCCAGGGTGCAATATACGCCGCAAAATGGCTCCTCGGCAAGGAAAACGGCATATATACCATGGAGCAGGCACTGTCAATAAACGTCAAATATAATCCCGAGTTATAACGTATTTTTAATTTGGCTTATTGCTGCGCAGGCAAAAAAGACCTCCCTTAATATCGGCCGCTCAGCGTCCGTATTTCTTAAGGGAGGTCTTTCATTATAAGATCAGAACCTGTGCGCCATATAGACGTTTCCGTCCATATCCTTCCACTCTGCTTTTTCCGCATCCAGAGTCATATAGCTGTATGTGCTGCCGCCCTTCGGTATGGATGTTGAACCGGGGTTCATATACAGGACGCCGTCTTTTTCATGGCAGACCGGCACATGCGTATGCCCGGAGAGGACGATATCCCCTTCTTTCACCTTCGGCGGATTATCCTCATTCAATATATGCCCATGGGTCAGATAGACTCTCCTGCCGTCTGCAAACAGCACAGCGAACTCCGCCATTATCGGGAAATCCAGCACCATCTGGTCTACTTCCGAGTCGCAGTTTCCGCGTATACATAAAAGCTCAGGGCCCACGGAATTCAGAAGGTCGATGACCTTTGCCGGGTCATAATCGGCCGGTACGCCGTTTCTCGGCCCGTGGTACAGGAGATCGCCAAGGAGTACCAGCTTTTCAGCTTTTTCGCGCCTGTACGCATTCAACATTTTTGTGCAGCCATCCGTGCAGCCGTGTACGTCGGACGCTATCATCAGTTTCATATATGCCCCTCCATCCGCAACATTTTCTTATTTAAATATTTTTCCTCAAACGGGATAAGTTAATCGAAAATCGATTTTTTCTTCTTTTCAGAAAATGATACCATGAATACCTGCTCTTTACAATACCCGCCGCGGGCTGATATAATCAGAAAAACACAGACGCATAAAAGGCCGGTGCAAACCCGTTTTAACGGACTTTATATGTTTAATCAGGAGGTCACGATGGCAGATATATTGAAAGGCGCGCCCGTTACCGGCGCGCTTTGCGAAAAAACAAAGGCCAGCTCAGACTCGCTCAGGGCGCGCGGCGTTTCCCCGACGCTAGCCATTATCCGTGTCGGAGAGCGCGAGGACGATATCGCCTATGAGCGCAGCGCCATAAAGCGGTGCGGTACAATGGGAGTGGACGCAAAGAATATAATTCTGCCGCTGAGCGTTACGCAGGCAGAGCTTATCTCGGAAATTGAGAAGCTGAACCGGGACGCATCCGTCCATGGCGTATTGCTTCTTAGACCTCTGCCGAAACACCTGGATGAAAAACTGATATGCGAGGCCCTCTCCCCGCAAAAGGATGTCGACGGCATAACCTCCGCCTCGCTCGCCGGCGTTTTTACGGGAAGCGGAGCCGGCTTCGCTCCGTGTACGGCGCAGGCCTGTATGGAGATACTGGATTATTACGGCGTGGACTGTACCGGAAAAAAGGCCGCAGTCATAGGGCGCAGCCTTGTCGTCGGCAAGCCCGCGGCGGTCATGCTGATCGGCAAAAACGCGACGGTCACCGTCTGCCATACAAAGACGCGCGAGCTCCAGAAAACCGTTCAGGGCGCGGAGATAGTCATCGCCGCCGCCGGAAAAGCCGGCGCGGTGGACGCCTCCTTCCTGTCAGAGGGACAGATCGTTGTGGACGTGGGCATAAACGTTGCCGACGACGGCAGAATATGCGGCGATGTGAATTTCGACGAGGCGGAAAAAATTGTAGCCGCTATAACGCCGGTACCGGGCGGAGTAGGCGGAGTCACTGCCGCCGTGCTTATAAGCCACGTCGTCGAAGCGGCGGAGCGCGCAAATCAGTGATAAGTGTAAAACTTCAGGACGGATCATGCCGCTCATTTGATTCTCCCGAAAAGCCTGTCACCGCGATGAAATTTCTCGCGGAACACAACATTGGCACAGATTCCCCCTGCGGCGGCGCCGGAAAGTGCGGGAAATGCCGCGCAAAAATTTTCGGCGATATTCTGCCGCCGGGTGAAACCGAGCTGGGCTTCCTTACGCCGGAGGATATTTCCGGCGGGGTTAGGCTCCTGTGCCTTACTTATCTCTCCGGAGGAGACGCTGAGATCGCGCTTCTCAGCCAAAACGAAGTCTCCGGGATAACCGAGAGCATTTCGCTTGACATTCCGCTCTCCCCATGGGGGCAGGGACTTGGTCTCGCCGTCGATATCGGGACGACCACTGTCGCCGGATATCTGTACGACCTTGGTTCCGGCAACAGGCTCTCCGAGAGCGCCGCGCAGAACCCGCAGTGCGCCTTCGGGGCGGACGTCATATCAAGGCTCTCCCATTCTCTCGCCGGAAACGGAGGGAAGCTCAGGGATTCCGTCACATCGAGCGTCGCCTCTCTTGCGGAAATTCTCTGCCAAAAAGCCGGGCGTTCCACAGGAGATATCGGTGCCGCCGTAATAACCGGCAACACTTCCATGCTATACCTTTTTCACGGGTACGACGTGTCGGATCTGGCGCGCGCGCCTTTCAAGGCGGGGCATCTCTTCGGGACTTTTGAGCCTGCCGATTGTTTTTTCTCCGGCTGGGCGCCGGGCTCAAGGATATATTTTGCGCCGTGTATATCGGCGTACATAGGGGCGGACCTGGTCTGTGCCGTCCTCGCTTCAGGTATGTGCACCTCCGGTACGCCCTCCCTTCTTGCGGATATCGGCACCAACGGTGAGATAGCGCTATACTCCGGAGGCAGGCTCCTCTGCTGCTCCACGGCGGCAGGGCCGGCCTTTGAGGGAGCCGGGATAAGTCAGGGCTCCGGTGCGTTTGCCGGGGCAATAGACCGCGTATATACGGAATGCGGCACTTTACGCGTCCATTCGATCGGAGGTGAAAAGCCGCGTTCCATCTGCGGTTCAGGGCTTCTTGACGCCGCGGCCGCTTTGCTCAAAACCGGTCTTATGGATGAAACCGGCCGGCTGACAGCAAGTGAAATCAGGCTCGGCGAGTCGGACGTTTTATTAACCCAGGCCGACATACGCGCCTTTCAGCTCGCAAAGGCAGCCATACGCGCCGGTATGGAGACGCTCCTGCACCATGCAAAACCCGGATCTCTGCCGCGTCTCCTCATGGCGGGAGGCTTCGGCACAAAGCTATCCCCGGAAAGCGCGGCAACAACCGGACTGATTATCCCGGGAATGGAGAAAAACTGTCTCTCTCTCGGCAACGCCGCCGGACTCGGCGCCTGCGCGATGCTTTTAAGTGAGGACTGCGTTGGCAGCGGAGAGAATATAGCAAAAACGGCCGGGATGCTGGAACTCACAGCCGACCCGTTTTTTGCCGACAGCTATATTGAAAATATGGTTTTTGAGTGAAAAGGAGCATCTGAATGAAAAGATTTCCCTTCAAGCTGCCGCTCGTCCTGGACGGCGCGACCGGTACGGAGCTGCAAAGGCAGGGGCTCCCCGCCGGAGTCTGCCCTGAAAAATGGATACTTGAAAATCCCGAAAAAATAATTGAACTGCAGAAGCGCTATGTCGCGGCAGGTTCCGATATCATCTATGCGCCGACCTTTACAGCAAACCGGGAAAAACTCGGAAATCACGGCATAACAGATGTCGCCGGCTATTGCGGGAAGCTGGTCGCCCTGTCAAAAAAAGCTGCCGGTGACGATACGCTTGTCGCCGGTGACATCTCCCCGCTGGGGCTATTCCTCTCGCCTTACGGCGGCGGAAATTTTGATGCGTTCACAGATGTCTACCGGGAGCAGGCCAAGGCTCTTT
This sequence comes from Oscillospiraceae bacterium, assembly GCA_050253535.1. Lineage (GTDB taxonomy): Bacteria > Bacillota > Clostridia > Oscillospirales > Oscillospiraceae > JBFWIW01. The sequence continues at coordinate 24,304 of JBFWIW010000026.1, read as the reverse complement.
CCGACGCGGGAATCGATCTTTTCGCCATTGAAACTATGATGACGCTGCCTGAGGCGAGGGCCGCCGTTCTCGCCATACGCGAAGTTAGCGATAAGCCGATATTCGTTACTTTCACCTGCGACGACGGGGGCAGGACACTCATGGGTACGGACGTCGCCGCCGCGCTCGTCATCATGCAGGGGATGGGCGTCTCGGCTTTCGGCCTGAACTGCTCGACGGGTCCCGACATATTGGAAAAACAGCTGGGGCGCATTTCCCCATTTGCCGAGGTACCGCTCATATCAAAGCCAAACGCGGGACTGCCCATCGTCGAAGACGGACGCACCAGATACGACTGTCCGCCGGACGTTTTTGCCTCAAATGTCGGCAGTATGGCGGAATTCGGGGTCTGCATATTCGGCGGATGCTGCGGAACGGACGACAACCATATAAAAGCTCTCACCGAAGCCGTCCATAACGCCTGCTTTTCCGGCTACGCCGCAAAAAGCTGCGGCAAAGTGGTCTGCGCGTCGGACAGGGACGTCTTCGTCATCGATGAAAACACATCGTTTTCCTCCCCCGTCCCCTGTGGGGAGGATTTCGCCGATGATACGGAGGAAGCCTCTGCCGATTTTGACATTGTCACTGTACTGATTGAAGACGAGGACAGCCTCGAATGCTTTAAGGAGAGTTCCTATACCCTGCGCTCGGGCCTCTCTGTTCTGTCGCATGACCGCGGGATTTTTGAAAAGGTACTTCGGCTCTATCAGGGCCGGGCCGTTTATGACAGCGGCTGCGGCTTTGACGCCGGTTTCCTCGAGCGGATGTCGGATAAATACGGGCTCGTTGTCCTCTGAAAATAAAAATGCAGCCGCCTTTCGTCGGCTGCATTTTTATTTTACTGTCTTCAGTATGCGCAAATTACTCTGATCTGGCCGCCTGTGGAGGCGGTTTTGTCGTAATACACGGTGAAACTGTCTGTAAACGCCTTTACGGCGGAGAGTGTCGTCCATGTCTCCAGGGTGTCGTTGTAGACGACGACGTCGTCGCTTATCGGGTACACAACTCCGTCTATAGTTATGTTGTCATCACCGTCAAAATCACTGCGTGTGATCCCGTCCGCCTTTGAGAGTTTTATTATACCCGCAGCTTCACCGTCCGGGGAACCGGCGACTCCGCCGATTGCACCGTCCTTTATGGTTGTCGTATTGGCAATATAATAATCCGTTTCTTTGTCGTTTCCGTATGTCACGGATACGGCTTTGTTTGCTGTCGCCGTGCTTTGTTTCCCAGTTGTTGTTGTCTTAGTTCCGACGTTTACAACGCCGTATGTATAGCAGTTGCCGGTCACATCATCCAGAACAAGGAGGTTCACCTTCCCCGCCGTATTGGTCGTGTAGAAATTGATTCCCGATGATGGTACTGTGCTTACAAGTATATCCGAAAGCGTGATCTCCAGAATATATCCGTCGTTGCCCACCTGATCGAATATTTTAATGTCGGGAGCAAGTTCCAGAGAACCGAGGGTCTTCGCCTCAACGCATAACCCTGAGGATGTTGTGTCTCCGCTGTACGATGAGACCCCCAGCTTGCCGCTTGACGTATACGCGGCCGTCACCAGATGCCCTACCATATCGTCTGCTGTGTCCGAAGAAATCGCGCCAGTCAGGGTAATGCCGTTCAGAAGCGTAACCACCGCCGAGCTGCCGGTGCTCTCCAGAACGCCGACCATATTAGCCGTGACCGTGGACGGGGAATATACCCCCGCCACACGACCATCGGTTGTAAGAAGGAGAGTGACCTTTGAGTCTGCGGAAAAATTAGCGAGCTGTGACTGCGCCGATTCCAGCACCGTGAACTCATTTCCGCACACGGTGACGGTTTCGGCCGCCTCTATGCTCGGCGTGATATCCTCTATGTAACCCGTAATTTTTACGTTTGATACGAGCAGGCTGGATGTGGAACTGTCGTATATGGCGACATCGTACTGCTCAAGATCTTCGTCTTTCGCCTCAACCCCGTTCTTGTAGAGCGTATAGCGCCCAGAATTAAGGTTAAAATCGTCCTCAAGGATTGAGAGTATACTGTTTTTAGTGCCCGCTATGACAGCCTCATCCGTCGCGGTATACGATGTCACCAGAAGATTAATGCTGCCTGTGGCATTATAGTATATGCGCAGGCTCCCCTGTGCGGCGAGATTATAGTAGGCGTTTGAGTACGTCGTGGCTTCGCCCTGGTATATGACTGGCGTGCTCCCGCTCATGGTGTATTCTGCGCCGGTTGTCGTCGTAAAGCCTGAAGCCGTTGCCGATTCAACCGATACCACCTTGGTGGAGGAATCGTCCGGGACAAATCCGGATACATGCCCGGACTCGTTTAAAAGGATCGTTCCTCTCATACCTACAAGGCTTTCGTCAATAACAATTTTCTGTTCGTAATACTCTGTGCTTCCGCTGCTGTAGATTTTGGCGTTTCCCGCCGACCCGTCGTCCGCCTCCGCGTTGTTATCCAGAATTACGACATTTTCAATTGCTGAAGAGGCGATTGTCGAAACAAAAGTATCCCCCGAAGTCGTATCAAGCCGGAGCGAGGCATAAAGCATGAGCGCTGCCTCTCCCCTTGTCAGTGGGTCGTACGCGCCGGCGGAAATGCCGTCCAGAATACCGATATCCGACGCTTTTGCTATGTAGTCCTGAGGCCAGAAATATCCGATATCGTCCGTCGTGTAACCCAGAAGCCGCAAAACGATGGTTACGGCCTGCGCGCAATTTACGGAGTCGTCAGGGCCGAAATTGCCGTCGCCGTAACCGGAGACAAGCCCGTCCTTGTAAGCGAGGTTTATATAACCCAGTGCCCAATACGAGGCCGTAACGTCGTCGAACAGTGTGCGGTATGAATTGGATGTAACTTCGTCCGCTTTCCCCTCTGTCAGAACCGCCAGTTTGGAAAATTCGGCGCGTGTCAGCGTCTTGTCCGTCCTGAATGTCCCGTCGGAATATCCGTTCACTATGCCAAGGCTTGACAGAACGGCAACCGCCTCGGAGACATCATCCGATTTTATATCGGAATAACGCGCGTCTGCGTAAACCATGCCCGAGAGCATGGACATACACAGGGTGACAGCCGTCACCACGGCCATAAAACGCTTTTTAAAAGCTGAATGCATTTTAACCTCCATTCGCTCCGCGCACAAACATCTCTTTAAACCTCACAATCGAATGAAGGTTAATGATATGTGCAGCGGTTGCCGCTTGTCGGCGAGCGGCACGCCTTTTATAGATTTATAGTGTATTCTCCTTAATCTGCTCTGAGTGCATCTACCGGCTGCAGACCGGATGCCTTGACCGCCGGATACATTCCGAAGCCAATCCCTATGACTATGGAAAACAGGAACGCGCCGACAGTTATCAGGGCGCTCGGAACCAGGATCAAATCATACACCGCCTTGCCGATTATCAGCGACAGTGCAAAACCCGAAACAATTCCTATTATCCCGCCGAGGGCGCTCAGTATGGCAGACTCAACCAAAAACTGGGTTACTATCTCGCTGCGAGGCGCACCAATCGCTTTTTTTATGCCAATTTCGCGGGTACGTTCGGTGACTGTTACCAACATAATGTTCATTATCCCGATACCGCCAACCAGAAGCGCTATGCCCGCTATGCCGCCGAGCACCGCCGAAAGCGAGGCCGTCTCATCGTTGGTCTCCGACAAAGCTGAGTTCCCGTTAGTGAGCGTGACCTCCCCTGTATAGGTATCTATCTCCGTGTCGAACCACGACCCAAGCGCTGTCATCGCCGCGTCCATATTTGCCGACTTGTCGACCTTGACAATATAACTGGTTATGACGGAGGTGCCCATGAGCTCACGGCAGAGTGAATATGGTACGATTATCATGTCGTCCATCGAGCTTTCCGCCGTCCCGTCCTTCTGATAATATGTACCCACAACCGTATATGGCGCTCCGTTCACATAGATCGTCTCTCCTATGGGTGTAACATAGCCGAACAGCGTCTGCGCGGTATATGTACCTATTACGCACACCTTTGTTCTATTCTCTATGTCAGCTTTAGATATATCCCGCCCTTGTTTGAGCGTATAGTTGTTGCAGATTGCAAACTGGTCGCCGCCCAGATATACCGTCGTCTCATAATTGTTGGTCTTATATTTGACGGTACCCGTAGTGGAGAGATCCGGCGTCACTCCGGTAACAAATGCGGAGAGGTCGTTGTTGCCGTATTCATACAAAGCGTCGGTAACATCCGGCGAGCGAGTCTCGTCGTAATACGCTATTGATATCTCCACTTTGTTGACGCCAAGCTTTTCGTAATATGACGTTATATCCGCGTTATATCCCGACACCATGGATACGAGTACCAGGACAGAACAGACACCGATGATGATACCGAGCATAGTGAGGAAGGAGCGCCCCTTTTTCTCTCTTATAGAGTCGAGCGCCATTTTCACCGCCGTCATATCGCTCTTCCCCCCGCCGATGCAAGTACACCTGTGCTGCCGGAAAAGGCCGTAACCGGCAAGGCCTTGCCTTTGCTGGTCACTCCTGCCAGTGGGTCTCCCCCACGGGCACTGTCGTTTATTATCTTACCGTCCTTCATACGCACGATGCGTTTTGCCTGCGCGGCTATACTGTTGTCGTGTGTTATTAGGATTATGGTTGTCCCCTCCTCGTTTAGCTGCCGGAGTATTCCGAGTACCTGCACCCCGGTCTTTGAGTCGAGAGCACCGGTAGGTTCGTCGGCCATAATTATCGGTGAATGCGTAGCAATCGCGCGGGCTATGGCCACGCGCTGCTGCTGGCCGCCGGAGAGCTGTGACGGGCGTTTTTCGGCCTTTTCGGCAATATCCACTTTTTCCAGCGCTTCCATTGCACGCTGATAGCGTTCTGCCGGCTTTATCTTCTGGTATGTCATCGGCAGCGCGACGTTCTGCCACACGTTGAGCGACGGTATCAGGTTATAGCCCTGAAAGATGAAGCCAATCCTGAGCGAACGGATCTCCGCGAGTTCCCTCTGCGTACGCTCGCTTATCGGTATCCCGTCAAGATAGTACTGCCCGCGCGTAGGTACGTCGAGGCAGCCCAACATGTTCATCATAGTCGACTTTCCGGAACCGGAGGCCCCGATAATGGCAACGAACTCGCCGCTTTCTATATCAAGGCTCACTCCGTCAAGTGCGCGCACCTCGTTGTCAAAGCCCTCGTCGCCGTATATTTTGTATATATTTTCAATCTTTATCAGACTCATAAATTCACCTCATCAACCGCCCATGCCGCCGGGGCCGCCGCCGGAAAATCCTCCGCTCGGCATTTCGCCCATGTTTCCTCCCGGCCCGAAGTTGTTGTTGCCGGTATTTGTCTGTGTTGAATCCTGGCTCTCACTTGTCGTGTCACCGCCGCTAGGGGCCTCCTGCTGATAGCCGGTAAATACCTCCTGATCCTCCTCCAGGCCGGATAGTATGCGTATGTAGGCCGCACTGGACGTACCCGTCTCGACCAGCACCGGATAGAACCCATCCGGTACCTCAACGTCGCTTGTGATTTCGATCGTATTTTCCGGCGCATCGTCCGCCTTGACAAACACCACGGTACCCTCGTCGAGGTACTGTATTGCGTCTACGGGGCAGAGAACCGTCTCATCCGTGTCACCCGTGGATATGTAATACGACACGCTTACACCCGGGGAAAGGTCTCCGTTTGACTGAATTTCGATTGTCACAGGGAAGGTCGATACGCCGTCTGTTGTCGTTGCCTCAAGACTCACTTCCGAGACCGTTCCGGTATATTCTTCGTTCTTTTCCGCGCCGGAACGAATAATCGTGACCTCCATTCCCTTTTCGATATAATCTATATCGAGCTCGTCAATGTTAACGGAAATCTGCATCGTATCGATATTATATACTGCGATAGCGGTAACTCCGGACTTGTATGTGGTACCCGCCTTTATGTTGCAAAAGATTACCTTGCCGGATATATCTGAATAAACCTCATAGTCTGAGCGGCTCTCCTCTGCTTCCGTAATTTTATCATTATATCCTTCAATCTGCGTCTCGGCCCGCTCAATCTGATTTTCCAGGGAAGTAATCTGACTTGTATAGTCATCGCCGCTTATTACGAAGAGCGTATCCCCCTTCGTGACGTCCTGGTAATCGATGGCGTTAACCTTCAGAAGCTCGCCGCTGCACTCAGCAGTTATGTCTATCGTGTCGGCGTATTCCAACGTTCCTTCCACTGCGGGATATATATACCCGCCGTCCGAGCCAATAACATAACCGCCCACGCTCATTCCTTCGGTAAGAGCGCCGGCATTTGTGACGGATATAGTGACGGCAAAACATTTTGTCCCCTCGTCCGTTATGCGCTCGACCTTTTTTATGTCCGTTACCGCGCCTGTAAGATTAAGCATGAGGTCTGGAACGGAAACTGTAGCAGACTGCCCTTTATATATATCATCTTCATATACATAACTGAAGTACTGCGTGATTTTCATAGTACTGTCATCAGCGAGAACAGCAAGCGTATCGCCGGATTTTACCGTGTCGCCCACCTCGACCGAGACGTCTTTCAGATGGCCTGAAACCTCCGCTTTTATGGTGAGGTTTTGCAGATCCTCATTGAGCGTGGCCAACTGATCCTGATAATTTTGAAGCGAGTCCTCGTATTCGTTCAGTGATTCCCGATAATCGAGTATTTCGTCGTCGACGGTTGAATCATCCTGTTTGAAAAGGAGATCTCCGGCCTGAACCTCGTCACCGGCCTCCACTTTAACCTCGAGTATCTCCGCGGTCGCCGCGAGCGAATAGCTGACGCTGTCCGCCGGAAGCGTCGTTCCCGTTCCCTCTATTGTTCCATCAAGCGCGCCATATGTAGTCGTCCCCGTGAGAACGACCTGCTCATCCGTGCCGAGAAAAAGTTTATACAGCAATATTCCGCCGCATACTGCTAATGCAAGGAGTATGCCTGCAATAATAATGCGCTTTTTCTTTATCTTGCGCGGACGCTTAAAACGTTTTTTCCTGTCATTCCCCGTATCTTCACCAGGCACGGTCTCCGCAGCGCCCTCTTCTTCCATTATTTTGGCTTTTTTGAATACTGCCATACTGTGATCTCCTTCCGCGAGTTAATTTACCTCTCTAAGAATAATTTGGTAATCTGAAAGTTTCCTTAAAGACACGGAGAAATTTTGTTAATTTTTTATGAACCATCCCCCATTGTGTCTTATCCCGATTTCCATTGACCAAGAACCGTTACTGTGCTAAAGTACATTTATACCTCTTCCGGCGGTACACACCAGCTTTAACGAAAAGGAAAATATAATGAAACGTACCAGACTCTCAGACCGCTCTCTCCCGGACTATACCCGCGGCGAAGAAATATTCAACATGGTCTCCCACATTGTCGGCGGAGGTATCGGCATAGCGACAACGGTTCTGTGCGTCATCGTTGCCGTTCTGCACAACAACATATATGGCGTTGTCAGCGGGGCGATTTTCGGCGGTACTATGATACTTCTCTACACGATGTCTTCGCTGTATCACGGGCTTCCCGCGGATAAGACCGCTAAAAAAGTTTTTCAGGTATTCGACCACTGCTCCATCTTTCTGCTGATAGCGGGCAGCTATACGCCTATAGCACTTTCGTCAATGCGCGAATACAGTCCCGCTCTCGGCTGGACGGTATTCGGCGTCATTTGGGCAGTAGCCCTGGTAGGTATAACGGCAAACGCCATTGACCTCAAAAAATATGCCAGATTTTCGATGATATGCTATCTCGGCATGGGCTGGTGTATCTTTTTTACATTTGGAAAAATGATAAAAATATTCGAGCCGGGCGGACTGGTGCTTCTCATTGCGGGCGGCGTCGCCTACACGGCCGGAGCAGTCCTCTACGGAATCGGCAAGAAAAGGCGCTATATGCACTCGCTCTTCCACTGCTTTGTACTAGCCGGCAGTGTGCTTCACGTTCTTTTCGTGCTGTTTTATATAATGTGATCCAAAGAAAGGAATAAATATATGATACGTATAATCACAGACAGTACCTGCGACCTCGAGCGCAGCGAATGGAAGGCTCTGGATCTGACCGTCCTGTCGCTGACAATAAATTTTGGCGCCCGCGTATTTAAGGACGGGCGAGACCTCTCACACGCCGACTTTTACGACATGCTGGCAAAAGCCCAGAAGCTCCCCACCACCTCGCAGGTCAACCCCGGCGAGTTTGAGGACGTCTTTACAAAATATGTCGAACAGGGAGATGAGATCGTCGGCATCTTTATCGCTTCCGACCTCTCGGGTACAATGCAGTCCGCTTTGATTGCCGCAAACGCCGTTGACCCGGAAAAAATATTCATAGTCGACTCACGGTCTGCCTCTTTCGGCATGGCGCTTTTAATCCGGGAGGCGGCGCGTATGCGGGACACTGGCAAATACACTGCTGCGGAAATAGCACGTACCGTGCAGAAGCTCGCCCTGCGTCTTCGTATCTATGCTGTCGTTGATACGCTCAAATATCTGAAGATGGGCGGCCGCATAAGCGGCGGCGCCGCGGCTATCGGCGGGCTCTTGGGTATACTCCCCGTGGTTGAGGTCTACAACGGGAAAGTGCAGTCAATCGACAAAACGCGCGGTGAAAAGGGCGGCAAGAAGGCTCTTCTGCAGCTCTTCCAGAAATACGAGCCGGACTTTGAATACGGCGTCGCCTTCGGCCACTCCAACGTGCCCGACAGGATGAAGGCGTATATGGATTATTTCCGCCCGCACATTCCCGTCACTATGAGGAGCATTCATACAAGCGGCATCGGAAGCGTCATCGGAACGCACACCGGCCCCGGGGTTGTGGGCGTAGCCTTTATATCCAAAGAAAAAAATTAGAGGCAAAACCCTGCGTTTCGTCTTTTTTGGCTTCATCTCCGACCTCAATCATTCAGTAAATCAATAATCATCAGGACCGGCCGAAAAGGCCGGTCCTCGTTTTCTCCAAAAAAGCCGGAACACCATATGAAAGTATCTTCATATAATACAATAGCAAGATTCTTGCTATATGGAGGTCATTATATGGCAACATCATTAAATTCACCTCAGACTCCTGACGGCTTCCCACGACCGCCATGGCCACCATGTCCGCCGGGCCCGCCGGGGCCTCAGGGGCCGCGCGGTCCGATCGGCATTGCCGGCCCTCCGGGACCGCGTGGATTGCCGGGAAGCCTGAACAACACTGCTGAGTGCTTTGTTTACGCACAGCTCGCCCATCTGCTTGAGCAGCTGATTGATTTATATCCGGGATTGACCCTGTATGTTTTTCTGCCGGGAATTAGCCCATGGTGGATTTCCGGGATACCGTATCAAGTTTACCAGTCATCGGAAGGGACTTACGCCGGGCTGTTCCTCCTGAATGGCGGCGGCTCTGTGGCTTTTCCGCTCAGTGCCATAGCGGCTCTGCAATTCGAAACCGACACTGCGGTATACAATCCGGCCATCACGTATCTCCCCAAACCGGACTTCCCGCCCGGCTGCGATACGAATATCGTTACGGCAATTTATGAGTATGTATCCACATTATCCGGAGTAGTACTCTTCAATATCGGCTCAAATGTCCGCAGCACGGATTTGATCTATTTAAATAAATACGGATTGATCGTGCAGGCCGATGAATTTGGCAACAACCCGGCTTTTATACCGGTGACGCATATAACCGGTATTGCCCCGCAAGAAACGGCAGATGCCGAGGAAAAGAAAGCGGCAAACAGCAGCGATAGCGCGGAAAGCGCTCCGCCGACCAAGATTCAATCTGCCTTTCAGCTATAAGGCTGTTTTTCGACATGATTAAAGGACCGGCCTAACGGCCGGTCCTTTTCTATCTGTTATCAATCTTTTATTTTTGCTCCCTCAATTGAGAGGAGCTTTCTTTTTATCCCGATATCCGAACCGAAACCGCCTATTTTTCCGCCCGCATAGATCACGCGGTGGCACGGAATAATTATCGCTGCAGGGTTATTGTGCACCGCCATGCCGACCGCGCGCGCTCCGCGGAGGCTGCCGGCCATCCATGCGGTCTCCGCATAGGACCGCGTCTCTCCGAAAGGTATGCGCATAAGCGCCTCCCATACGGCTCTTTGGAAAGGGGTGCCCGAATACTTGATCGGCAGGTCAAACGTCCGCAGTTTCCCATTAAAATACGCCTGCAATTCTTCGTGAGCGGTCTTAATGAGCTCAGTTTCCCAAAGTTGGTCTCCCTCATTCATGCCGAAGTGCAGGTCGGTTATCGCCTCATCATCCGCGCCTATGGTTATCGGCCCTACCGGAGTCTCATAGCAGAAATAATATTTCAATTTAATCCGATGCCCTTAAAACCCGAGATTCAGTCCGCCCGTAAGCTTGGACATTCCCTCGTTCGCGGATGCCTCTGCGCTGGACAGCGCGGCGTTCACTGCCGCGATAATCGTATCTTCCAGCATTTCGACGTCTTCCGGGTCGACCGCCTCCGGAGATATAACAAGAGACTTAAGTACTCTCTTGCCTGTCACAGTGGCCGTCACTATCCCGCCGCCCGCCGTAGCCGTGTACTCCTTCTCTTCCATCTCAGCCTGCATTTTCAGCATGTCCTGCTGCATCTTCTGCGCCTGCTTTATCATGTTCATGTTCATTCCGCCGCCACTGCCGCCGAAGCCGCCGCCGCGATATCCGCCTTTTGCCACTGTAATCTCTCCTTATTCGAATTTTATGTTTCCGAAGCGCCTCAGCGCGTCGAGTTTATCTTCGTTTGCCGTCTTATTATCGCAAAACTCTGTGACGAAAACCGTCACCGGATGGCTCAGAACCTTTTCCGCCGCCTCTTTTATCAGCAGTTTGATTCCGGTCTGGTCTAACATGCTGCGCGCTATCTCGCTCTTAGTGCCGATCGCAAGCTTCCCGCCCACAAGGGACGGCTCCGAGTGCATCGTATCGGACAAAAACATATAGACGGGAATGTCAATCTTATCCTTGACCATGTCAAGAACGGACTGCCACGCGGCGCTGAAATTTCCCGCCTGCATTTCCGGTTCATCCGCTTTCTCTTGGTTTTCCGAAGCGGGCACATTCTCCCGGGGTACAAAGTCAGAGGTCTCCTCGGGCACGACCTCCTCGGGCGTGGTGTCCGGCGTATACACAGGGACTGCTTCTTTTGTCTGCGGTCCTGCCGGCTCCTTCCCGTTTACCAGAGGGCGCGTGGCCGCCGCCGGAGCGTTTCGCACCGCTTCTTCCAGCTTCGCTACCCGTGAACGCAGTGCGTCTATATCCGGAGAAAGCCTTTCCTCACACATGCGTATCAGGCACATCTCGGCCGTAATCCGCCGTTCTGTTCCAAGCGTCATTTCCGAGAGCGCTGACTGCATGGCGTTTATATCGGAGAGAACTCTCTCCGGGGACCGCGCCGACGAAAATTCCCTGAGTGTCCCGGCGTCGAAAGAGCCGCTTTTGAGCCCTTCTCCTCCCGACGGAGCCACCTCGTTTATAAGTATATCCCTCTCCAGGGCGAGGAGTTCGCGCAGAACGCTGTCGGGATCCTTGCCGCCGAAATAGAGCCTGTCAAATCCTTGCAGCACTGCCGCCGTGTCCCCGCGCGCCACGGCGGAGAAAAGACTTGCCGTTTCACCCGAACCCGCGAGGCCGATGGCCGAGAGGACTCTACCTGTATCCACCGTATCTTCCGAATGGCACTGATCCAGAAGCGACAGCGCGTCTCGCATCGATCCGTCTGCAAGGCGCGAGAGAAGCTGCGCCGCGTCAGCCGCTAGGTCAATTCCCTCCTGCTCCGAAACATAGGCGAGCCGCTTTGCTATCTGCGGCGGTGTCAGACGTTTAAACGAGAAGCGCTGACAGCGTGAGAGTATCGTTGCCGGTACTTTTTGTATCTCTGTCGTCGCGAGGATGAATATAAGGTGTTCCGGAGGCTCCTCCAGTATTTTTAATAAAGCGTTGAATGCCGGAGTCGAGAGCATATGCACTTCGTCTATGATGTACACGCGCTTTCTCACGGAGGCCGGCGTATACACTGCCTCTTCCCGGATAGTGCGTATATTCTCCACACCGTTATTCGACGCGGCGTCCAGTTCCTCAACGTCGAGGATCGCGCCGCTGTCTATACCGCGGCACGACGGGCACTTGTTGCACGGGTTCCCGCCGACGGGGTTTTCGCAGTTTGCCACCTTTGCCAAAATCTTGGCGCAGGACGTTTTTCCCGTCCCCCTCGTACCGACAAAGAGGTACGCATGGGAGAGCCTGCCCGAAACAATCTGGCGCTTGAGTGTCTCTGTAATATGCTCCTGCCCCACCACATCGTCAAAACTGCGGGGGCGCCATTTTCTGTATAATGCCTGGTACATCAAAGCGCCTCCAAATTCCTGGCTGGAAATAGTCCGGACAATCATCCGGCATGTACACTTTTTGAAAAGGCGGCGCAGAGAAAGGCCGCACACCGGCCTTTGAAAAATGTGATATGCCCGTAACTGCGGAATCCGGCTCAAAACCGGCTTTCTCACGGCACACGAAAGGTTCCGTTTAATGCTGCTCGGTTCCCCGCCTGACATGGTTCGCAGACTTCCGTTGCGCGAGGCCGACTCATCAACGCCATAGGCCGCAGGCAGACGACACATCACATATCCGGGGGCCGGGATTCATCCCTGCTGTAGCGGATTGCAGGAAAAGGGCACCGCTGACTCCCCGACTAGTGCGGCCTTGCTCCGCGCCGCAGCACCGAGTAAGACTATGATATTTTACTACATTTTTGTGATTTTATCAACACCTATATTTCAAATCCAAATTGCTTGCACTTAACATACCATCCGCAGTATAATTATATGACTCACAAAACTGCAAAAGGGTGGTTTTATGCAGCTTAGCCGAAACGATAAATTCTATATAGGTACGCTTGAAGACTCCCTGCTCACCCATGCGGAGCGGAAAAAACTCCTAAGCGAGTACGGAGAGGAGCTGGAGGAAGAGATCACAGAAATGATGGAAAGGGCTGAGAAAGCCGCCGTCCCTAAGGTCATATTCGGCGTACTGCCCATAGAAGCCAGAGGTGAAAATTATGTCACGATAGCGGGCGTTACCATTGTTTCTCCGCTTATGCGCAAAAACTTTGATACGATAAACCGGGTGTTCCCCTATGTTGCGACATGCGGCACCGAGCTCGAAGAGTGGTCTCTTAATTATAAGGGCGACCTTCTTTTCGAGTATTTGGCGGACGAGATAAAAAAAATCTGCCTGATCCGCATGACCTCTGCTTTCCGCACTCACATAAAGGAGACTTACGGACTTAAAAGAGGCTATTCGAGCATGAATCCGGGCTCAATAAAAGAATGGCCCCTTACCGGTCAGAAAGAGCTTTTTGCAATTTTCGGCGAAGAAACAGTCGCGCGAACAGCCGGTGTCACACTCACGGAGAGCATGCTCATGCTCCCTTCAAAGTCTGTCAGCGGCATAGGTTTTTCAAGTGAAACAAACTTTGAGAACTGCCGCCTCTGCCCCATTCTTAAATGTATTAACCGCAGGGCTGCCGCGGACATGCTTCAGGCCGGAGGCTGAGTGTGCACACCTTTGATTTTTCCGTGCCCGGCCTTCTTTAATACGGACAGCACCAATATCTTCTGCCGGTATTCTATTTTGTGTATGTTTTTTAGCGAAAGGAGTCTTGACTTATGAAAGACCTTACGGATGTAAGAAAGATGGTTGACGACATAGACGCTCAGATACTGCGCCTTTTCACCTTGCGGATGAACGCTGTCTCCGAGATAGCTGAGATTAAGGCAGCGGAGAACATAAGTACGCCGGATACCGATCGCGAGGCGGATATTTTACGCCGCGCCATCTCCTCCGTCCCTTCGGAATACGTGCCCTGTGCTCTCGAATTGTTTGAAAAACTTTTGGAGATCAGCCGCAACTATCAGGAGCAAAAGCGCGGGCTGTAATATACACGCTTAGAAAACGCGATAAAACAAAAAATATAGAAAGACGTAAATCGTGCGCTTGCAGGCACACCTGATTTACGTCTTTTTATTTTTCTATATAACCCCGGCGTTACATACCGACACCGCAGAGCTCCAGAATTATCTTCACAAAAAGCAGGGCCAGAACCACGAACATTACTTTTCGGACACTGCGGCTCCCGCCTTTTAAAGCATATCTGGCGCCCAGCCAATTCCCCGCCATGCAAAAGATAACAGCCGGCAGTGCAACCGCATACAGTACCTTACCGCCTATTATGTAAATCACCATCGACGTTATGTTCGACGCAAGGTTCGATACCTTTGCGCAGCCTGACGACGTAAGGAGGTCCGTCCCCAAAAAACCGGAAAAAGCCAGGATAAGGAATGTGCCCGTACCCGGGCCTATAAGTCCGTCATACCCGCCGATGACAAGGCCGATCCCAAACGCTGCTCCGATGTAAGCGGCCTTTGACATATCCCGCGCCTTTGTATTGTCCTCACCAAGATTCTTTTTCAGAGCGAGGAAAACCGCAACCGCCGGAAGCGCTGTGAGCAGGATAAGCTTCAGTGCCCTCTCCGAAATGACGAGAGCAAAACTCGAGCCAATATACGCGCCTATTATAGATCCCACCGCGCTTAAAAGCGCTACCTTCAATATCACTTTTCCGCTTTTTAGATATTTAACGGTTGCAAGCGCAGTCCCGAAACTCATGACCGATTTATTTGTTCCGACAGCCATGTGCGCCGGCAGTCCGGCGAGCATATAAGCCGCTATGGATATTATCCCACCGCCTCCCGCGACTGAATCCACGAAACCGGCGGCAAAAATCAGCGGACATACGATGAGGCATATCCGCAAAAGCTCATTCATGATATCATTCCAATTTTCTCTTAATTTAATTTTATCGTATCCCACAGATATGATAATCGGCCATGTGGCGCATAATCGCCGCGGCCTATAATTACTGCTCTCCGGTTATTTAATCACATTTTCGATAATGGCCGCCCACATCGGCATACTCCCTATTGAGACCATTACGCTCGCAAATATACCTGCTGATGAATTGCGGCTTGTATCTCCGGGCCCGCAGTATTTCAGAGCAAAGGTGGCAAGGAGCGACGGCGCCGGAAGCGCGCTCGATATTACCAGCACTTTTTTGAGTTCCACATCAATCGGCATTATAAGCATAATCAGAAGGGTGACGGCCGGAGCGACAAAATTCTTGCAGATGACGAGCAGCCAAATCTCCCATGTGCGGAAGAGTTCTTTTATGTTCAGGTCCGCCATGGTCATTCCGCAGATGAGCATACCGAGCGGAAAACAGGCAGACGCAATGGAAGACACCGCACTGTCAAATATACCGGCGAGACGAAAACCGGTTATGTACATTGTGAGGCCTATGATAATCGCAATAACCGGCGGCGGAAGAAAGAGCCTTACCCAATCGCGCAAACTGCGTTTTTCATCCCCGCCTCTGTTCGGGTCCATAATGAACGGAGGCATTCCATAAAAAAGCAGGCGGAACGGCAGGGTAAGAACCGTAAAAATAAAAAGCCCGCTTGCCCCGTAAAGGCTCTCGGATACCGGCATGCCCACGAATGAGAAGTTACCGAATATGGTGGAGAGACGCACGCTTCTCGCCATCTCTGTCTTACCCATGACGCGGAATATTATGGTCCCGACGACCGAAAGAGCGAAGATGACAAAGGCCCCCATCGCGATTATGACCAAAAGGTGTGCGTACGAGCCGCTCTTCTCCTGTTTACCGAGCGTATTGATTATCATGCACGGCAATATCAAATCCATTACAAGTTTAGAGAGCTTGCCTGGAAAATCGCGCTCCACGATGCCTGCCTTCACAATTATAATACCCAGGAAAATGAATATTGAAAGCTCCAGCGCAAGGTTGAGAACTACCATCCGACCGCCTCCAATGTGGAAAAAACGTACATAAAGACTTTAGCACACCTTCCCCCCAATGTCCAACACATTACATTTAAAATGTTATATATTTTTCACAAAAAACGCCATTCCGGGTGCTGACTGACAATCATAAAGATTCTCAGACTGCGCCCGGAATGGCGTTTTGGGCATTAATTGCCTTTATCCGCAGAATTCTCTTATCGCCTCACTCATAAATTTTGCCGTGCCGTCTCCATAGCGGTCAATATTTGAAATGAACCGTTCGTCGGCAGCATACATCTCACCAAGCGAGGCCAGTATCTCCTTTGTGCACTTGTAGTGATACTCCGTAATATGCGCCTGCCATCTGGCGACAAGCTCCTGCACAATCATGTCAGCGGGAGCCTTATCCATACTTTCTGCGAAAGCGGTGAAAATTTCCCCGGCTTTTTCGGCTATCTCGGCTTCCTTGGCGGCATCGTAGGCGGCATGCTTTTTCCCGCTCTCACGGTATGCGTCCGTCATGCCCCACCTCTCTTTTGCCTCAGCGGCGTATTTTGCTTTGGCGGAGTCGAAATCCGCCGTCGTAATTTTTGGTTTTTCCATTTTCTTTCCTCCGATCGTTTCTTCGACAAGGCGCAGCATTGCGTCGATATGCGCGCGCTTTAACAAAAGAAGCTCGCGGCGATTTTGAAGCGCCTTCGTCCTGTCATAGTCCGGGCGGGACATTGCGGTTTTTATCTCTGACAGAGGGAAACCCAGTTCGCGGTAAAAGAGTATCTGCTGCAGCTTTTCGAGTTCTCCGTCCGCATAGAACCTGTAGCCTGAGTCGGAGAGCTCCGACGGAGGCAACAGCCCTATTTCGTCGTAATAGTGCAGCGTTCTAACGCTTATATCAAAGAGCTTCGCTGTTTCGCCGACTGAAAGTTTCATGTCCTCACCCCGATTTTCACTTTACACTATGACGCGGCGTCAGAGTCAAGCGTTTTTTTTGAATATTAAATGGTACGGGAGCTCACGCCCCCGCACCGCATCGCTTATTATTTATTCGCTGACCCGGATAATGGCCTTTAAAACCTTGCCTTTCCTTGCGTCCTCGAGCGCCGTATACCAGTCCTCCAGCGGATAAACACTCTGCGTATACGCGTCGAGCTTTATCTTTCCCTGCGCGATCATGGAGAGGCAGCGCTCCCACGTCTTGTAGCCTGAAGAGAAGCTGAAATATACGTTGAAAGCGCCCATGACCAGCGACTGCCACGGAATCGGGATGTCGCCGTGCGGCAGGCCGATGGCGCAGAAGCTGCCGTCCTTCCTGAGCATTTTGAAGCCGCTGTTTATTGCAGCCGGCGCGCCCGCAAGGTCCACGACCACGTCTGCTCCGCCGCCGTATATCTCATGGACTTCTTTTATTGCGTCGCGGTGCTGGACGTTTATGACATCGTCAGCGCCAAGGGAGAGAGCGAGCGGACGGCGGACGGCCTCGTCCACGTCCATGCAGGTCATAATAACGCTCTCGGCGCCTATGGCCCTCACTATCTGAAGCGCCATTATTGCAATCGGGCCGCAGCCAAGGATGACGACCTTATCCTGCGGATTTATGCGGCACTTCTCAAAAAGCGCGTGCGCCGCGATACCCATGGGCTCCAGGAGCGCCGCTTCTTCATAAGTGAGTTTTTCCGGTATCCTGTGAAGGAGGTTCTCTTTGACGGCAATAAAATCAGCGTATGCGCCGTCCGATATGTAACCGGGTGACTTTTTGCTGGGGCAGAAATGCCGCTTTCCGGTAAGACAGTATTCGCATTTGCCGCAAGCGCCAAAATGCTGCTCGGAGACCACCCTGTCGCCCTTTTTATAATCCGTGACCGCTGAACCCGTCTCGACGATCTCTCCTCCGAATTCATGTCCGACGATGACCGGAGGGAAGTTCACAAACTCGTCGTCATAGACCTTGATATCAGTCCCGCAGACACCGACGCATTTTACCTTAACAAGGACCTCATCCTCGGCTATGGTCGGTATAGGGACGTCCCTTATTTCCATATTACCTACGCCATGGGCATACTTTACCAATGCTCTCACAATGATCTCCTCCTCAAATATTCATTTTTATTTTGCAGATCTGAATCTATTCTGTTCTATACCCGTAACGCCGACCTCTATCCCGAAGAGCCCGCCGGAAAGCGGGAACTCCCTCAATTTCCCCTCCGACACGAGGTGACGCGCCGTTGTAATATACAGCATACCGCGCCCGATTGCGACCGAAGCGGCATGCGGCGCATCCACAAATATCTCTTCCCTGATCTCTCCTGTTAAGTGATCAACACAGACAACCTTTCCGCCGCCCCAGATAGCACTCCATATGTCGTCGTTCTCGTCTATTGTCATACCATCCGTTATGCCTATGTCCGTATGGTACAGGACTCTCTCGCCCGAGACATAGCCGTCAGGCGCAAAGTCGTAGGCGTAAATATTCCCCTGCCGCGAATCGGTGTAGTACATCGTATTGCCGGCTCGATTCCAGACTATCCCGTTTGATATGTCTGTTTCACCGAATACTTTTCGCCAGCGTTTTCCGTCCAGGCAGTACAGCGAGCCTAAACCGGGCGTCTCATCCCACGCCATTGTGCCTACCCAGAAACGGCCCTGTGGATCGCATTTCCCGTCGTTATACCGCAGAGCTCCGTAATCAATCTCAGGCTCAGGCAGCTTGCCCGTCTGTCTGAAATCGCCGTCAAGCGTATATACGCCGTCCTTCATTGAGGCTACATATCCGCCGCGCTCATCCGGAACTATTGTGGTGATTATACCCGGCACTTCCCATGTTTTGTTCTCCATGGTCTTAACAGCTGTCTTGTGAACAAGCCCATGAAAAACGTCCAGCCAGATGAGTTCATCTGTGCGCCAGTCAAACCACGAGCCCTCCCCGAGATTGCTTTTAGTATCTAAAAGAAGTCTTGCTTTTTTCATAACACTCCCTCCGATTACTTTTACACCATTAAAATTATATCATAGGTCATACCAATTAATATAGCAAAATTTAAATTTTTCAGAGCTTTTCGGCGTTTATTTCAGCCTCACAGGAACGCATGGCCTCGATTGTTTTCTCAAAGAGCGTGTCAAGCTCCCAGCCAAGCATCTCCGCACCCTTTTTAATGACGTCACGCGAACAGCCCGCCGCAAATTTCTTGTCCTTAAATTTCTTTTTAAGGCTAGAAATTTCCATGTCCATGACGCTCTTAGATGGCCTCATGCGCGCTGCCGCGCCTATGAGACCGGTGAGCTCATCTGTTGCGAACAAGACTTTTTCCATCTCGTGCTCCGGTTCCGTGTCTACAGTAATACCCCATCCATGCGAGCAGACGGCGCGTATGGCGTCGTCGCCGACGCCCGCTTCTTTAAGGAGTTCGGGCGCCTTCAGGCAGTGCTCCTCAGGGAACATTTCAAAATCGATGTCGTGCAAAAGGCCGACTATACCCCAATATTCCTTATCCTCCCCAAAGCCCAGGTCGTCCGCGTACCATCTCATTACTCCCTCCACCGTGAGTGCGTGAATCAGATGAAAATGGTCCTTATTGTACTTGCGCAGAAGCTCCCATGCCGCGTTTCTCTCTATATGCTCTTTCAAGTTCAGTTTCCTTCTCTCTCTTTGATAAAATTTTTAACCTCCGCCATGTGCGGAACGGAGCTTGCGGCTCCCTTTCTCGATACGGCGATGGCAGAAGCTGCCGTTGCTATCCTCATATTTTCAGCCATGCTCTTACCCGCTGCAATCCCCGCAATTAAATAACCGGTAAAGGTATCGCCCGCAGCGGTAGTATCCTTTACTTTTACTTCAAAGCTCTCGATGGTTATTATGCCCTCACCGTCAGTATAACAGCTTCCCTTTTTTCCGAGAGTGAGAAGTATTTTAGCCTTCGGATATTTTCTGTGCATCGACTCGAGTATCTTTTTGGGTGTAGTCTCGCCTGTCAGATAACCGCCCTCTATTTCGTTTATAAGGAACATGTCCACAAATCGAAGCGGATATTCCCTAATCGAGTCCGTAACAGGCGACGGGTTAAAGTACACTTTAAGCCCCTTTTTTCCCGCTTTTTCCATAACATATCCGACGTTTCCGAGTTCGTTCTGAAGGAGCAGCGCGTCATTTGAAGAAAAGTTCTTCAAAACCCTGTCCACAGTCTCGTTTTTGATTCTATGGTTTGCGCCGCCGTCTACTATGATGCAGTTCTGTCCGTTTTTATCAACCTGGATAATGGTGTGGCCGCTCGGGCAGTCTTCCATCTTCTCGATAAATTCCGTATGCACGCCGGCTTCCTGCAAAACATCCAGGAGTATATCGCCGTCGATGCCCACCGCTCCGGCATGGTAACACTCCGCTCCCGCCTTAGCCGCAGCAATCGACTGGTTCAGGCCTTTGCCGCCGGGGAAAACGCCATACCCATGCGAAAGTATCGTCTCTCCTTCTTTCACAATGCTGTCCACCTGATAGACCTTATCTATGTTCATCGAACCGAAACACAATATTTTCATGTTATCTCCCTTTCAAAAAATGATTTATTCACCCATAATGCGCGGCACTGCGTATGGTCCATCCGCTATATAAGCGATATCAAGGTCATCTGCGCTGCGCTCGGTTTTTTCAGAGATATAAGATATGGCTTCCTTAATAAAACGCGTATAACAGTCATGAGAAAGAGCCCCGTCAGATTTCATAATATCTTGACCGTTTATACCGGGAAGTTCCGGCCACCAGAACTTGTCTATACGCGGAGAGTACATTATCATATGGTCCATAGGTATATGGGCAAAGACCTTGCCCCATTCCTGAACCTGCCACTGATCCGGAATAAACGTCCAGTCCGGTGAACGGATAAGCTTCAGATAGTTTTCACTCCCGATAAGTTTTAACAGCGACAGATTAGCACGGTATGTGAGGCCGCCTATAACCGCTTTTTCATCCGTCATGTCGGCGATTATGACCAGAAAGCCGCCTCGCCGCAGAACACGCAAGGCGGTTACCGCGCATTTCCCCGCCTGATAGTGGTTTATACCGACAAAACCAGCGTGCGTTATGACGACGTCCGCCCTGTGCTCTACCGGGACATTCACCGACTGCTTTAAAAACTCGACGGCTGCAAGGTGAGCTTTTTCAAGTTCGCCAAAGAATATACCCGTTGGCCTGAATGCGTGATCGACAGTCACGTTCATACAGAAATCCATCGTCGCGGCCTTTGCTATTTCAAGGCTCTCCTCGTGTACGGGGTTCCCCTCAAGTACGAGATCGGTAGCCTTTTCATGCACCATAAAATCAGGGCCATGGAAAATGAAGGTACTCTGCTTGCCGATTATGCCGGGACATATGGACTTTCTGCCCCCCGACGCTCCCGCCATAAAATGGCTCTCGACAAGGCCTGTGCCTATTTTCAGGTCAGCATCAAGGTAGCGCGTATCCAGCATCATCGGCGTCCCACGCTTTGTGCTGCCTATATTTCTGAGCGTCTTTTCATCCGTCGAGTCATGGTTTACAACCTTTATGCCCATTTTGAGAACGCGCCTGTCAATCATGACGGCTATCTCTTCGTCAGACATAGGGCGGTGCGTGCCGGTCGCAATTAATATAAGTATCTCCTCCGCCTTATAGCCGCACGCAAGAAGCACCTCTATTGCCGGAAGGAGTATCCCCTGATCGCCGACATACGGAACAGGGCGGGTATTGTCGCTAACAAGTATTGTGCAAGTAGCGTTATTTTTCTGAAATTTTTTAGAAAGCGCTATTTCCCTTAGGCTCGGCGTTCCTATAGGAAATTCCAGAGCGTTGCTAATCGCGGTTTTTGGGTTTTTTATCGCCGGAGCCGGATTCATTGATATAACATCTACCTTATCCGGGAATTTCAAGTCGGCAAATGCCCCCCCGAAAGGATTATGTACAGTTTGCATACTAACGCTCCTTAATAAAGAATTACTATAATATAGTATAACCGCTCGAAAACCTCTTTACAATTATATTTTACTGTTCATACCCATCACGTCGGCAATGGTCATGGTGTCGGCTTTCCTCCGGACGGAGTACTCTTATCCCGTAAAGTCAGCGCAGCAAAAAGAGGCGGTTGTTCCCTTTGCAGCATTCTTTTAAGAAATCATTTTTCTGCCGTTTATCAGCCTTTGACGGCTATATTTTATAGATTTGATGACGCTTTGTCAAAAAAAATAGACTTCGTTAAACTATACAAAAAGAATACGAATATTTTGTCTGAAACTTAATATAAAAAAATTCTTTTTAAAATATTTAATTATGTTATAATATAATATAAGTAAACAGGCCTCCGAGTCTTCTTCTCCTATTGGGAGAGGCTGACCAATGGGTGAAACAGGCAACTGTTTTGCCTGCCTTTTGCAAAGGAGCCCACCGTTTTGCATTTTTATGTGCATCGGTGGGTTTTGTTATCCTTTTTTTCAGGCCAGCTGTGTAAGTTTAATGAGAATAAAAAGGAGAATTTTAATGTCGTTCTATCCAGATGCCAGAGTACTAGACGTAAATCTTACTACCGGTGAGATTAAGACTGTCGTCATCCCCGGCGAGACTTACAGACTCTACCCCGGCGGCCCCGCTCTCGGAGCATATCTCATTATGCGCGAGGGCATGGACCCGAAAATCGAACCTTTTTCTCCCGACGCGCTCCTCGCCTTCTCCTGCTCGGCATATTCCGGCCTGCCCATGGCCGGCTCCTCGCGCCTGACCGTTACGGCGAAGAGCCCGCTCACCGGAGGTCTGGGCGACGCGCAGGGGGGCGGCTACTTCGCAGCCCACCTAAGGCTGAACGGCTGGGATTCCATCCTCTGCCGCGGCGCCTCCGAGAAGCCCGTTTATCTCTACGTTGACCACGATCACGCCGAGCTGCGTGACGCCAAAGACGTTTGGGGCCTCCCGACCCTCGACACGGAGAAGAAGATTAAAGAAGAACTCGGCACAGAAAAACTCGAGATCGCCGAAATCGGCCCTGCTGGTGAAAACCTTGTCCGCTTTGCCTGTGTCCTTTCATTTGCCACGCGCGCTGCCGGCAGAAACGGCATGGGCGCCGTAATGGGGTCCAAAAAGCTGAAGGCGATAGCCCTTAAAAGATGTCCGCCCAGAGCACTCGCGGACAGAGAAGGTTTTTTGAATCATTTTGGCAAAGTCAAACAGAAAATTGCCGCGAACGCCGGCATCACTCTGCTCGGCCAGCATGGAACCGACAAGGACCTTGAGAGCATCCACAATGCCGGTTTTCTGATAACCCGCAACTGGCAGACAGGTTATTTCCCCGAAGGCGCTCACAACATAACCGGTTTCACGATGACCGATACCATTCTTACGAAGCATGATACCTGCTATGGCTGTGCCATACACTGTAAGCGCGTGGTCTCCGTCCCCGAAAAAGGTGTTATCCCGGAGTATGGCGGTCCCGAATATGAGACGGCAGGCACCTTCGGTTCCTACTGCGGTATTACAGATCTGACCGACGTCTCCGTCGGGAACCAGCTCTCAAATATGTACGGCATGGACACGATATCCGCCGGCGCTACCATCGCTTTCGCAATGGAGTGCTATGAAAAGGGTATCATCACGGATGAGATGACCGGCGGAATAAAACTCAACTTCGGTAACGGCGCTGCCTTAACTCCCATCATGGAGCAGATGGCAACCCGTTCCACGAAGCTTGGCGACCTTCTTGCGGAGGGCAGCTGGCGCGCCTCCAAATCTCTTGGCGCAGAGGATCTCTTCATGGGCGTTAAGGGTCAGGAATTCCCCGCCCATATGCCCCAGTTTAAGCACAGTCTTTCCGTCCACTATGCCGTCAACACATACGGGGCAGACCACATGTCTGCCGAGCATGACCCGGTACTCATGGCTCCGGCCGACAGCGAAATACGCCGCCGCCTAGCCATGATAGGCATATGGAAAGGCTATGACAATCCCTGCGAGCTCGACGATGAAAAGATCCGCTTCGTCATGATCGGCGAGCAGATTTACTCTTTAATTGATGTTCTGTCTCTCTGCCAGTTCGCATGGGGCCCCTCATGGCAGCTTTATGGGCCGGAAGATCTCCAGCCTCTCGCTAAATACGGTCTGGGAGTGGATGTCGGCCTTGCCGAGCTCATGCTCGCGGGCGAGAGGAAAATCAATATGTTCCGTTACTTTAACTATTTAGCGGGCATGCGTCCAGAAAAGGACGACACGCTTCCAAAGCGGATATTCGAGCCTATGCCGGACGGTCCCTCCAAGGGGCACCAGCTCAGCCGTGAGGAGTGGGAGAACGGGAAAAAAGTCTATTACGACATGATCGGTTCAGATTCCGTCACCGGACGTCCGCTGGACAGCACTCTCCGCAAATGCTCTCTCCTATGGCTCGCCGATATTTACAAAGCTTAATATAATATTGCTCCGAGTCGTGGCTTACCCCCC
>JBFWIW010000025.1:0-38691 GCA_050253535.1 Oscillospiraceae bacterium | reverse complement strand
ATATTTATCTCCGTTTTTTAATATAACCTCAAGCTCCTCATTATGGGAAGGCATTTTGCCTTCAGAAAACGATCGAACACTTTTTATCGCACTAATTTCATCAATGTACACTATCAATGCCTCATGTATAACATCTTTTACGTCCCTGCATGTCATGCTGATACCGCCTTTCCTCTCATGCAATAAATACATTTACAAATAATGGGCTTGTAACGGACGGCTGCGGGCGTTATTTCGGCAAAATTAATTATTTCACTTCCTTTCTACGTTCCCAAACATTTCTGACTTGTGTACTAAGGGGTATAAAATTATTATAGCGTAATTCATAATATTTTCAACATAAAAATGGAATTATATAGAATTATAGCAAAGATAAGGTGACAGAGAAAGCGTCTCTGTCACCTTATCTTAAAATAATCAATCGTATTTGTTTCTGTTACTGTTTATTCAGGGAGTGCTATCAAAAGCTATTCAATAGCGGACGATACGGCTTCTTTTATTGACTTAATCATAATGACTTCCAGTCCTGCAGGAATAATAATTTTCGTCTTGTCCTGCTTTGGTATTATACATGTTTTAAATCCGAGACGCTTCGCTTCAGAAAGTCTCTGATTCATTTGCGATACTGCGCGCAATTCTCCCGTGAGCCCGACTTCGCCAACCGCGACCAGGTCGTCCGGTATCGGCTTATCTCTATAACTTGAAGCTATAGCCAAAACCGTCGCTAGATCTGCGGAGGTCTCGTCAATATCCAGTCCGCCGATTACGTTAATATACGCGTCGCACCCGCCGATTCTGAGACCGCCGCGCTTTTCTATAACGGCAAGCAGAAGCATTGCCCTGTTGTAATCGATCCCGTTGGAAGTTCGCCTCGGAACGTTGAAACCCGTGGGAGCCAATAGTGCCTGTATTTCCGCGAGTATCGGGCGCGTACCCTCCATAATGCATGCAACGCACGTTCCCGGTGTATTTTCCGGTCGTCCGGACAGCAGCATTTCAGATGGGTTTTCAACCTCGTGAAGTCCGGTTTCCGTCATTTCGAAAACGCCTATTTCATTTGTAGAACCAAACCGGTTCTTAACCGATCTCAATATTTTATATGTATTTGTCTGCGTGCCTTCGAAATATAGAACGCAGTCCACCATGTGCTCCAGTACTTTCGGCCCCGCAATCGCGCCCTCTTTATTGACATGGCTGATTACAAACACGGTCACTCCGCTTCCCTTTGCGAGCTCCATAAGTGACATTGTACAGCCTTTAACTTGTCCTACGCTTCCCGGTGCTGATGTAAGAGCATCGTCATAGAGCGTCTGGACAGAATCCACAATGAGGATATCCGGATTAATTTCGCGCACAGACTCAAGCATATATGACAGATTGGTCTCTGACAAAACGTAAAGCTCTCTGGAATCGACACCGAGTCTGTCAGCGCGCATTTTTATCTGTACCTCAGACTCCTCTCCTGAAACATACAAGACTTTGGAACGCGCGCAAAGGCACTTGCATATCTGTAAAAGAAGCGTAGACTTTCCAATTCCCGGCGCGCCGCCGACAAGGATCAGCGAACCTTTGACAGCGCCGCCCCCGAGAACTCTGTCAAGTTCGCGCAAACCTGTAATAAATCTTGTCTCATCCGACGTGTGTACAGAATTCAGCATTGTTGCTGACCTTTTGGGTAGTATCTCTGACATAGAGACCTTGCTTTTTTTTACTGTATCGGTGGGCTTCTCGACAAGTGTATTCCAGCTTTTACAGGCGGGACACTGTCCTTGCCAGCGAGGCGTCTCATTGCCACACTCGGTGCAGTAAAAAACCGTTTTAGCTTTCATTAGTTCCTCCAAACAGAGTCAATTCAAGATCCGGCATCGCCGCAATGTATCCCGCAGCTACAGCCGACGCTATCTTTAGCCTGTATTCCTCGGTTTTAAGCAGTTTTTCATCAGCGGGGTTGGAGAGAAAACCACACTCAATCAATAGCGCGGGGCAGTCAATATTGTTCATAAGGTAGATGGACTTTTGTATCTGAGCGACCTGCCTTTCTCTATCGGGACGTAATGCCTCTTTCAGCGCTGTCTGCATTGAATCAGAAAAAGCTTCACTGCCCTCTGTTGGCGCATACAACACCTGGGTTCCGTGCGGTCCCGTGCTGGTATACTTATTTTGATGTATGCTAATAAGCACGGCGTTATCCGTGCTTTTTATAAGTTCCAGGCGTCCCCTTTGGTCCGCTTTTTTCTTCGCACTTATTGTCTGCGCACTATCGGGATACTGTATTTCCTCCGTAGACCGGGTCATGACCGACGGAATGCCGTATAGCCCCATGATCTGCTCCAGTTTAAGTGAAATATCGAGATTCAGTTCACTCTCGCATGTTCCGGAAGCGGAAACCGCGCCTCCGTCCGCCCCTCCGTGTCCGGCATCTATTATGAGAGCAGCCCTGTTTCTCGAAGTCTCAGTATAATTTGCTGCGGTACTTTTGCCGTCACCATCAAAAAGACCCGCAAGTGATAAAGCTGCAATTATAGAAGTAAACAACGCTGCAAAAACTGTAATATTATTAAAAAACTTATTCATTTTTAATTCTCCCCCACCGCTCTCGACTGATACAGCTTATGGGGGTATAAGCGTGAATATGAAGTTCTGTTACAAAATAACATTTTCCTACATTGTTGATTTTAGCACTGAAATTGCGCTTTAGCAATTAAAATTAAATTTATGAGTTGTTATTATAATGTAGACTTGCCGTCTTGTCCGCTTTTCACTGTCTCCCTCTTCCCTTCTTACTCATATCATATAACGAAGCCATTTATTGGCTTGGCATACTACTAAGTTTAGGAGGTACCTATTTGGACGAAACCTTAATAAAACCGGTGAAACCGGCTGAGAATGACAACTGTGACTTTAAAAACGGTCCGCTTCCGTCCTGTGCACCGCTCGCCGTGAGCTATGTTCCGATTCAGCAGGAAGCAAAACCACAGTATAAAAGTTCAGAAGCCTTAACCCGTGGAACGCTGTTTCCCGGACTGGATCTGCCATTTTTAAACATACCGAACAAAACCAACCCATATGCCGGAACGCCTCTGGGAGAACTGATGGCGCTTTCCTTCATGATTGGGGAGCTTAATCTCTATCTTAACACACATCCGAACGACCAAGAAGCTTTTGAGGCGCTCAAAACCTGCATAATGCTTTACAACGAAGGACAGGAAAAATATTCGCAAATGTACGGCCCTATTTCAATAGGTGATCTTGTGAATTTCAAGAATTACACCTGGCTGCATGACCCGTGGCCGTGGGAGTATACGGAAGGGATGGAGATGGACTGATGTTTGTATATGAAAAAATGCTCCAATATCCCGTAAAGATAGCAACGCCGAATCCTGCGCTTGCAAAGTTCATCATTACACAATACGGAGGCCCGGACGGCGAGATGGGCGCATCTATTCGTTACCTGAGCCAGCGTTTTTCCATGCCATATCCCGAACTTAAGGGCTTGCTCACAGACATAGGCACTGAAGAACTAGGACATCTTGAAATGATCGGTGCGATCGTACATCAGCTCACAAGAAAGATGAGCGAAGAAGAGATAAAAAAGGCCGGATACGAGACGTATTTCGTCGACCACACCGCCGGTGTTTACCCACAGGCAGCTTCCGGTACTCCGTTTTCCGCTGGTACACTTCAGGTAACAGGCGACACCATCGCAGATCTTACAGAGGATATGGCGGCAGAGCAAAAGGCTCGCGTAACTTACGATAACATTCTTCGACTCTCCGACGATCCCGACGTGAACAACGTCATAAGGTTCCTACGTGAGCGTGAGGTTATACATTTCCAGCGTTTCGGCGAGGCTCTGCGCCTTGTGATCGATAAGCTGGACTCAAAAAATGTATACGCTATAAACCCGTCATTCGACTGATATTTTCGAAATATTTTAAAGGGTCGTTTTACAACTGTGTAAAACGGCCCTTTATTTGGGTCTTAGCCAATTATTCCTCTTCCATGCCGAGACAATTCAGCCCGCGTATTTTTGTCTCGTCCTCTCCGGGACAGCCGTTACCGCCCACATGATCCTTTATATACGGCAGAGTACCGGACAGCATAGCTTTAGTTGCCTGCGTCACCGTAAGTCCGGCCCCCCGCTGCCTTGTCACGCCGTCATCCGAAAGCGTCTCAAAAGCATCTTTTTCCTCGATATCTCCGCAGATAATAAGTTCACATTTGTGTTCTACTGTCTTTTTGGCATAGACCATTTCCCTATCCGTTTTATTTGCGGTGACGACCTCTAATATTTCCTTCTTGTCGAGGTCGGCAATGAGTAGAAACGGAGCGTCTGCCAAAGTCATCGCTATAACTCCATTGGGATCACGGGTTTCCGTCGCAAAAGCAATTTTCATACTTATACCCTTTCAGTGTTCAACAAAAATAGTCCTCTTTAAAACGCCGGTTGTATAAAACCCGGTACCCTCCGTAACGGAGGCCCTAAGCCCGGGAAAGCGTGCCTCAATGGCGAGCATTGCCCTTTCCGGCGCAGGCTGATCACGGAATTTCACCTCAAGGACCAGTATCTGGCCCAAAGCGTCGTTCTTTACTGTCGCAGTATAATCCAAAACATCCTGCATTGCAAACATAACTTCGTCAAGCTCATGGATGGACAATTGTATCCCTCCAAAGAGCTTGATTACGCTAGATATCCTGCCGCGTACGGCGCTTAATCGTCGGAGCAATCCCCCGCACTTGCATGGCTTTGTCAGCATTTTTGAGATGTCGCCTGTTCGATAGCGAATAAGCGGCATACCCCGGCGGCGCAGTGTTGTAAAAACTACCTCTCCATATTCGCCGTCCGGAACATTAAGTCCTGTGTTTGGGTCTACTATCTCAAAAAGCATATCGGCGTCCCGCATGTGATATCCGTCGTGCTCCCTGCATTCGACGCCTCCGCCAAGGCACATCTCCGTAG
This sequence comes from Oscillospiraceae bacterium, assembly GCA_050253535.1. GTDB lineage: Bacteria > Bacillota > Clostridia > Oscillospirales > Oscillospiraceae > JBFWIW01. The sequence continues at coordinate 33,731 of JBFWIW010000025.1, read as the reverse complement.
AGCCGTAGTGACAAAACACCTCACAGCCCCAGATATCCATGAGCGCCGCTACGGCGGAATCCGGTACATAGTCTGCGCAGAGCATAACACATTCCGGTCTGAGCGCCGGGTCTGTGCGGGCGAGCTGCAGAATTTGCGAAGGAAGCCCTATAAGGCAGCCGGCGCGGACCCCACGTAAAGCATCGACTGCCTCCGCCATATCAGATATCGGACCGAAAATTGACGGGCGAAGGCCGGTTTTTTTGAGCGCTTTTTCAATAAGGGTGCCAACGCTCATTTCCGTGTCGCCAGGCAAAAAAACCACTACACGGTCGCCCTTTTGGGCTACTTGGAACATGCCGCGTCCAAAAAACGCCTCCGTGCTCGCAATGTCGTCCCCAGTAAAACAGAGTCTCTTCGGCGCGCCTTCGCTTCCCGATGTCTGCATCGTCACGATTTTTTCTATACCGCTCTGCGGCATGCAGAGCATGTCCTCTCCGTATCTGCGGATATCCTCCTGCGACATCATCGGGAGCATTTCAATATCGGAGAGGCTTTTGATACTGTCCGGATCGAAATCGGCGAAAATCCGGGAATAAAACACGCTGCGCTTTTTGGCGTACCTCAAAGTCTCCCTAAAGAGCGTAAGCTGTGCTTCAAAAAGAGTCTCCGGCGTCAGGTACCCTGAAAGATGTAACATCTCGCCGACATATTCTTCTATCGGTGATATTCCTGTAAGCATTTTTCCTCACTCATCGCAGTGCGCACCGTCAAACAGACGCACGCCGCGCGTATCCGTAATATATTTCGCGCAGAAAGGCATAAACCGTCCGTCTGAGCGGACATGCATACTGCACTTCAAGAGCCGTTCAAGGTCTACGTTATATGCGTCCTGAAAAGCCATGGCCGTTACGGTGAAGGCATGCTCGCGTGATAGTTTTAAAAATCCGTCTAAGGTCTCTATATCGGCATTACAGCAGCCCGTTTCAAGCGGCCGCTGCCAGCGCTTTCCAACAAAGTTCCTGTTCTGTTCCGCAGTGACACAGCAGCAGGACTCTCCGCCTTGATCTTTTTTAAGCGGGACAAGCCTTCCCTCGTACGCGATAAATGCGCCGTGCAGCCCGCACATCGCATGATCGCAGTGGGAAGGCGTAATTGAAGACCGCTCAATCAAACCGCCGGACTGCTCGCAGATATCGGATAATAGGTCGTCCAGAGTATACCGCATATCGTCTTCAGGCGGCGCTGGGTATCTCCCGAAATAGCTCACGGGCTGGAAATGTACCCCGCGAACAGCTGGCGAGAGTGATACGCCGAGCCTTATGATATCGCCGATCTGTCCGTCGTTCAAACCCGGAACGATGACGGGTACGAGAGTTACGCCTATTTCGTATTTCGAACACATATCAATCGCGGCGAGTTTTTCTCGCAGAAGTGGACGCCCGCGTATAGTGCGAAATACTTCGTCTGTCACCCCGTCGAACTGCATGAAAACAAATGAGAGGCCCGCGGTATGGAGTCTTTTCACATATTCCTCGTCGTATGACAGCCGCAGTCCGTTCGAATTGAGCTGGACATAGGACGCGCCCTTACTTTTGGCATAGGCTACTATTTCCGGCAGGTCGTCCCTCATCGTCGGTTCGCCACCGGAGAACTGAATTAATACGCGTCCCCGCGTGAGTATAGCGTCTATCTCCCGGCAGACCTCCTCAAAAGACGGCTCACTCCCCTTCCCGTCTGCAAAACAGTAGGGGCAGCTCATATCGCAGCGGTCCGTCACTTCAAGCAAAACGCAGCAGGTGCCCTGACGGTGTTTTTCACAAATCCCACAGCTGTCCGGGCAGTGCTCAGGTTCTCCGGCAAGCGGTTCCATTCCGTAAATCCAATCGAGGTAACTCTCCTTGCCGCGCCATATCACCGTTGAAAAGTCCCCGTGCTCGGGGCATGTCTTCTCCATACGGACGGAGACCCCGTCACAGGTGACATTTTCCGCCGGTATCCGCTTCATGCATACGGGGCACAGGCTATATGTCTCACGCAAAACTTCCCTTGCCATCATTTGTCCTCCAGTTCCGTTTCCACCTCATGTATCCGCCCGCGAACAAGCTCCTCGCTTATGAAAACCTCGCCGCAAACAGGACAGCGCGGCACCTCCGCGTTAAAGGTGTGGCCTACGTATTTGAAGCTAGTCGGCAGCATTTTAAGCGGTACACCGCATTTTACACAAATTAAATTTTCTATATCGTGCACGGCTTACTCCTCTATCATCATCCGGTGTCCGTAGGCATTTATTACCTCATACGAATTTCCTCTTGGGATGTAACTGACCCAATAGGTCATGTTACCGATGACTTTGTACCCGATAAAGACACCGCTTTCCGTATCTCTGAGCTTTTTGCAAGTCTTTTCACAATAGATTATGACGTCCAGAATATCTGTTTCAAGTATCCACTCACGTGAAATTCTCTTACGCAGTTCTTCGGATATAATAAGTTTCCTGTCATCTGTCATCTTACTCCCGCCTTTAATGAACGCATTTTTTACAGTAATCCGGTTATACTGACGCTCCGTCACGGTCGGCACACGTCTGTTTCCGCTGCCAAGTCCGAAGAGCACGTCTAGAACGTGCAGGGCGGTCTTCCCCTGCGTTGCAAAAATATCGCGGCAGTTTGTACAATATGTGATATAGGGCTCGTCCGACTGTGAAACCCGGTTTTTCGCCATCTCTTCTGCGAGCATCGGGGCTGCACCCACAATATTTCCTCCAAAAGAGCAGCACTCGGCCTTCTCACCGTGCATTGGAAGTTCATGTATCGTGATACCGGCATTTTTCAGAGCCTTGCGCACACTCTCCTGCATCCCTGGATATTCGCGGCTCGCACACGGATCGAATACACAGGCGGAGGAGATAATCTGTGGTGTTACCGAAAGCTTTTTATCTCTTAGATACTCATAAAGAGATAGCGTGCCTACTTCCGGCAGGTTCTCGTCAAACATTTTTTTGCAGGACGGACACGCGAGGATAAAAACAGGTCTCCCCATCTTTTCCCAATATCCTGTGATAAGTTCTTTTGCTTTATCAAACTTCGCCATATCCCCTGCCCAGACCGCCGGCGCCCCGCAGCAGGCGGTCATGACGGCGATTTTTGCATTTTGAGTCAGGAGATACTCGTATACTTCCGTCACATACCGTGGGTCTGACGCGCCGAGCGAACAGCCCGGGAAAAAAAGATATTCGCATTTTACCGCACCGGAGGGCTTGGAGACCACAAAAGCTTCAGTATTTGAAAATTCCATGTCCCGGAGCCAGAACTCGTGATAACCGGGGGGAATCATACCCCTTTTGTGCATCCTGCGCCGCGCCTCGAGGAGCATCTCGCCCGTGTTGACTCCCGCCTTACAGACGGCTTTACAGAGTCCGCAGCTCGAGCAGGAGTTCACCATCCGGTTTGACGATTTTGGAGCCCAGCTGAAATCGCCGAAGGCGACTACCATCTCGTCCGCTATGTGCTTCGGATATCTCTTATACTGGCGCATAAAGTCGCATACCTCAAAGCAGGCGCTGCAATCGCACCTGAGACAACGCGCAGCCTCCCGCTCAGCTTCCTCTTTCGTATAACCTCCGTCGGATGCTACGACAGCCGGCAAATCATTTACAGCAATCGCCTCACGGCGCATCGCGGTTTCATTTGTAACTTTTTTTTCAGGCAGGACAAGATTTCCGGTCTTAATATAGCCCTCTAGCGCTTGAGCGGCGGCGATCCCGTCAAGAATCGCCCCTATATGCGTACTGCCCGTGAGCCTTCCGCCGAGGACTATGTTTTTTCCGGCGATCTGCAGTCCCACCTCTCCGTTTTTGAGGAACCCAAGGCCGTCTCCACCGCCAGTCGCGATGTAATAAGCGTCAAAACCTAAATTATCTATACCGTCCACTTCGGTATATAGGTTGAGCGCATAATGTTCAAATTTAAACTGCCGCATGATATCGTCCTGCAGCGTGTCATCCGGCACAATGCCACGGAGCGAGCCGCCCACGCCGCCGCTCTTCTCAAATATCTCAACATCGTATTTGCGCGAAGCGAGTTTCAGAGCGCAGGTCATGCCGCTGATACCCGCACCGATAACTGCGATCCTACCGTTTTTTTTCGGTACATTGAACCGTATTGGGTCCAGGCTCCTCGCAAAATGCATAGAAGCCATTTCAAGGGCGGAAATATTCAGATTTCCTCCGTGCTCCGCCATGATACACGCACCCTCGCAGGGTCTTTCGCATATTTGAGAGACCACGCCGGGAAAAATCACAGCGTTTCTGTAAAGCTTATAGGCGGCGTCGAAATTACCCCTCTGAAGCCTTCCCATGAAATCGCGTACGTCAATGCCGAATGGGCATTTGCAGGAACAGAATGCCGGTTCTCCGCGAAAACACTTGTCCATATTCAGGGCTTTGCCGCAGTATTCGTTATTCATGGTAACTCCTGTTCGGTAACAGGCATTAGGCTGTGGCTAATGCGCCGCAGCCTAATGCCACTGAAATATCCGCCGCTAATGCCGGAAGCAGGTGCTTTTATACGGGATTTGCGACCAGTTCCTCTATCTCGTCATAGAGGTCGGAACCAAGGAAATATCTCGCTGGGGGCTCCGTTTTGCCTCCGGCGGCGATGATATCGAGCCCGGCCTTGACCTTTTCAGGTGTCGCGGGGAGTTCGTAGATACGGACTCCTGTCGCCCGGTTGATGCCGTTTATAACTGCCATATGGCCGCCTGACTGATATAGTTCGGAACAGCCGGCGGAGCCGTAGGGGCCGGACGGGCGGTCAGTGTGCACATGGATGAGACGGAGATCGTCCGGTATGTCATCTATGGACGGGATACCGCAGGCATAGATGTTATTACACTTTTTAACATCGTCATAGTTTTCTGAAAGAGCAAAGCCTATGCAGTGTGAAGCACCCCCGAAAGCCTGCCCTTCAACAGAGATAGAATTTCCGACCGTACCAATGTCATCCACCGTGACATAGCTGAGCACCTTCGTCCTTCCGGTCTTGGTGTCAACCTCGACGTCGGCCAGGAATAATCCGTACATAAGCGTGGGCGACGGGTCGCCCTTACCGTTATTGGGGTCAAGCGGGACAAGGCCGAGTCCTCTCTGCTCGTGGGTGGCCGCAAACTTTGTAGGAATACCCTCCGCCACCATCTCGTCGTTGGTGCGGTAGGTGCCGTCCGACTTTCTCATCGCATCCATAAGCTTATTTGCCGCCTGAATGGTAGCCATGCCCGTCATCATATGGCTGCGGCTGCCGCCGGCTATGCCGCTGTCCGGGCAGAACTTGGAGTCTGACATTACGGGTCTCACCATGTCAGGCGTCACACCGAGGGGACGGAGCGCTTCGCATACGTGCATGACAACGCCCGCGTCGCCTCCCTGCCCCTGGTCTTCCCATGTGCCATAGTGTGTAAAGGTTCCGTCCGGGTTAAGTTCAAGATATATGGAGGCAGTGTCGCCGCCGCCGCCTGTGCAGCTGAATCCGCCGCAGGCGACGCCAACGGCGCGCCTCTTCTCAGGCGCACTCTCCGCTGCCGCCTTTTTGACCATCTCTTCATAGATGGGGCGCGCGGCGTCCATGATCCCAACCATGGGATACTCTCTGAACGGATAGCTGTTTATGCTCAGTTCGCCCTCTCTCGCCACATTCATATAGCGGAACTCGAACGGATCGATTCCGGCCTTTTCGGCGAGCATGTCAACCATGGCCTCGAGACAGGTCAGCGTCTGGGGCGCACCGAATCCTCTGTAAGATGTTCCGAAGTTGTGGTTGCTGTATGCCATCCTCGCAAGACCGGTTACGTTCGGGATGTTGTAGGGAAAGCCTATGAAACGAATGAAGCGGTCGATAAGTGCGTCCGCCGACTGATGGTACGCGCCGTGGTCGACGCCCATGTCGGCCTCGAGCGCCTGGAGTTTGCCATTTTCGTCGCAGGCGAGGCGTCCGTTGAAGAAAGCAGCGCAGCGCTTGCCGCTTAAGTGGTTGTGTTCCTCATATGACAGTGTGAGCGTTACCGGATTATCAAGCGCCATAGCGCAGACTGCCGCTATCGCGTAGGAATGGGGGTTTACGGCGTAGCCGAAGCTCGCGCCGGTGGGGTTTTCTATTATGCGGAGTTTCTCTTTCGGTACGCCTATCCCGGCGTACATTGAATTAAGAACGCCATAGACATACTGCGTCTTACACTGAATGGTGACCATCCCGTCTTCGTCGATATAACTCTGGATAGGATCCGACTCTATGGAGAGATGCGGCTCTCTTGTTGAATAGAAACTACCCTCTATGGAATATTCCGCATTTTCTATGACGTCGCGCGTATCCCCCTCGCCCTTCAAAACCGGCTGCTCCATAAAAATATTCGGGACTCCCTCGTGTATCTGCATGGCGTCGGGCATAACAGCGTCAAGATAATTTGTATATTCGGGGAGCTGCTCAATTTCGACTTTGACCGCCCCGGCCGCCGCGCGTGCCCTCTCCTCGGTGTCCGCCGCGACAACGGCGACAACATCGCCATAACGAAAAATCTTTTTGTCTGTAAGGATCGGCCAGTTCTCCTCGCGCACTTTTGAGCGCGCGTGTCCCAGCGGGACCGAAATTATGTTTGAGCCCTTAACATCTTTGGCCGTTATGACCATGGCGACGCCCGGCATCTTCATGGCTTCAGAATAATCGATGTTCAGAATATTCGCGTGATGTGTGATCTTGGGCTGAACGAGCGCCAAATGCAGCGTCTCTGGCGGCATCTTGAATTTGAGGTCATCCCCGTAATCACAGAGGCCGCAGACCTTAGCAAGTGCGGCTGGGCGCGGCAGTCCTGAGCCGTACAGGCTGCCCTCTGGGGCCTTATATGTAATGTCGTCCATGGTCTTTTCTCCGCGGAGGACTGCGGCAGCGGCCATGACACAGTCGACGAGAGGTTTATATCCGGTGCAGCGGCAGATGTTGCGGTTTTTCCGGAACCACGCGCGGACTTCCTCTCTCGTAGGACTCGGATTGGCATCGAGCAGGACTTTTGCGGCCACGATAAAACCGGGGGAACAGAAACCGCACTGCACGCCGCCATAAGTTATCCATGCCTGCTGGAGAGGATGGAGGTGACCGGGGCAGCCGATACCCTCTATTGTGGTAATGTGTGCGAACTCAGGGACGCTCTTCATTTTGCGTGTACATGACTTTACAAGTTTGCCGTCGACTATGACGGTGCAGGCGCCGCAGACACCGATGCCGCAGCCGATCTTTGTGCCGGTGAGTCCCATTCTGCGCAGGACTTCGGCAAGTGAATCCTTTTGCGGCTCACAGACGACATAACGGTCTACGCCGTTAATGTTGTAGCAAAATCTGTTAAGCTTCATTATATATCCTCCTTTTATAAAATCGTGTACTTTTAATTATTAAAACCGTGCCGCTCTGCGGCTACGGAAATAATTGCAATGAAAAAGCTGTGTTCAATTTCGTTTGAAAACGAAATTGAACACAGCAAAAATAGCCTTGCCGCACTCTGCTCCTTTTCAAACGGAAGGCAACACAGTTTCCTGCGCACCCAATGGCGCGGCACCATAGCCAAAAGACCACAGGCAGACGCGCTCGAAGCAAACGCTAAAAGTCGAATATTATATTGAATTTTAACCCAAAGCGTACCCTTGGACGGGGTACATTTACAATTAACTAATGACTATGTAGTTATATTATCACATTATGCGCGGGCAAGTCCACAACACATTTGTACATAATGCCGAATGTTTTGAAATTATATTCAGCATTACTGAACGGCATTCTGTTTTACGAGATCACTTTAACTTTTTTGCACGTTCCTCTATCAGTTCTGCAGTTATACTCACCGCTATCTCCTCTGGTGTCTGAGCACCAATCTTAATGCCTACCGGCGAGTGGACAAAATCTATCCTCTCCTGAGCCACTCCCTGATTGCGCAGGCTGGAATATATCGTATCCCGCTTTGTCCTGCTCCCGATCATTCCGATATAACAGGCGTCTGTTTTCAGCGCCCACTCAAGGACGGTCCTATCGAACGCGTGACCCCGCGTCACTATGAGAATATAGCTGTTCTCATCGATGTCAAACCGCTCCATACCTTCAAATTCCGGCAGCACCACGGTCTCGCAGAACGGAAAGCGCTCCTTGTTCGCAAATTCCGCTCTGTCATCAATTACCACGATGTGAAACTCCAGCATCCGCGCTATATCCGCGACTGCGAGCGACACATGTCCGCCGCCGAAGATATAGAGTGACCCGCCCGTGTGTACGGGATCAAGAATGAAACGCACGCCGTCTTTAGTCTCTCCGTGTATGCTTGTCCTAAGCGGCGAAACGAGAATATCGGAAGCGAATCCCGTTCCCTCAAAATCGCCTATTATACCCTTTTTCGCATTCGAAAGACAAAACTGGCGCGGGTATTTTGCCCCATCGTTCGCGTCCAACTGAGTTACGAGCCACGCGGTTGAACCATCCGCCGTTGCTTCCGCCGCAGCATGGAAAACGACGCCGTTATTTGGATCTTTAGGGTCTATATAGTCAATGAGGACTTCAATCTCGCCGCCGCAGATAAAAGGCGAATCAGCCGCCGCCGTGCCTCGGAGCGAGTAGGTTTTTATAAGCGGTTTCTTATCTTTCAGAACATGCTCCCGCGCCAGCCTTATTACATCTCCCTCTGAACCGCCGCCGCCTATCGTATAATAGATCGCGTTTTCCGTTATAAGCATTTTTGAGCCGGCAGAGCGGGGGGTCGACCCGTCTTCGCTTATTATCGTTGCAAATGCAAACGCCTGCCCCCCTTCAATGAGCTCCAGGGCCTTATAATATATGTTCATCATTGCTCTCCCCTATCATTACATTTTTTTGCTATCAGCAAAAAATATCCGCATTTATACTGTTTCAGATCTTTATAGTTTTCATAGAGCGTACTGCCTTTTCCGGCCATTATGAGTTCTCCGACCTTGGTAATCATATCATCCGTCCTGTCCTCCATAAGCTCTGTTTTAAATCCGGCGACGGCAAATCTCTTCAGTATGTTCTCAATTGAACGAAGATAACCAAGTGAGCCGCCGACAAAAACCTCGTCCGCTATTTTCGCACAGACATCGGAAACAATGAGATATCCGCCGTCCTTTAAAATCCTGTTCATTTCAGAGAGTGCCGCAATGAAGTCAGGACACAGTGAAAGGACGCATTCACACAGGACTCCGTCGCACGATAAAGCCGGAAGCGTTGTATTTTCGGCGTCAGCCGCAATGATATCACCCGCTCCCCCGCTCATGGCCTCCGACGGCTCTATCCCGATGATTGAAAACCCATAGTCATCCCGAAGCTGCCGCATGACGTCTCCGGTACCACATCCCACATCGGCGAGTACCGCGCCCTTTGGGAAATTGCAGAAATTCACCGCGTGCCGTGTAAGCGCATACCCCCCCGGCCGAAACACAGGGCCGCGGCATTCATCGTAAAACCCCATATCTCTTACAGCTTAGCCTCAAGTATTTCTAAGCACCTCTCCACTGTTGCGATAACAATATCCTTGCAGCCCGATATCGACGGTGCTCCGCAGCCCAATATCTCTTTGCAGGAACAGGTGCCGTATTCGGCTTCAAACCACGATGTAAGATCATTTATGAGCTCCCTCGCCTGCGCCCTGTCTTCAGCATATAGCGCCAGAGCGCAGGCTCCTCCTGTGAGCGCTCCGCACGTCAGCTGTGCATAAGTGCCGTAACCCAGGCCTCCGAGAGCCCTGATCATCTCCGGGTCTTCCTCTCCCCTTGCAGAAAGTCCGACGATCTCCATAACCACCTGTGAACAGCACAGTCCGCCGGCATACAGTTCATATACGTGTTTTCTCAGGTCTTTCATGAACTTTCCCCCTTCGCATGTCGCAGCGCGTCAGCCATACATTTATAGTCCTCTGGCGTATCCGCGTCCATAAGTATTGTTGATTCAGCCGCGTCAGAATACCCTATAGGCTGGCCAAAGCTTTCTATAGCCCCTCGGAGCCCACCCCCTCCTCTGTAGGCGAGAACATACGCCATACATAGCTTTTCAAGCAGCACCGGATGTCCTGTACGCTCTCCGTGCCTCACCATCACTGTGCAGAAGCTGCCCGTGTCCAAAACGCTGAGCTGATGTTTTAAAATATCCGGGGAAAAGACCGGCGCGTCCACCGGCGTTATAAAGGTTCTGTCACATTTCTCCAAAAGTTCGGCAAGCCCCAGCTTAACAGAGTCCAGCATTTCGTTCAACGCGTAATCCTCGTTTCTCACAACGGTAACCCCCAGCGGAATAACGTGCTTTTCAAGCTCGTCCGCCATATGCCCGGTCACCACAACCACATCCGATATTCCCGCGTCATGAAAAGCTTCGATACACCGCTCGGCAAAGGTCTTTCCATCGATCGTAAGCAACGGTTTAAACGCCCCCATTCTCGAAGAAAGGCCGGCTGCTGTTATAACCGCCCCAGTGCGGCCTCCGGCTGAATTCAAAACAATCACTCCAATAAAAATTTTAAGGGCCGAAACCTAAGTCCGGCCCTCTGCGGAAACAAGCAAAAGCCAACCGTCCGGATTAATTCCGACGATTATTGCCAAAGCCCTTTCCTAACGGGAGGCAAGCCGGTTTTCCGTACTTACCCATCGGTTGTTACGGCATAAGATGTACTTTTAGCCGTAGCAACTCGGACCTTCCATGCTTATTTTTATATCTTACGATACTGTAACGCCCACAATAACGGAAAACGGGCGTAATGTTATATCTTCAATCTTTCTTTGGATCAACATCGCGGCGCGAATTCGCGGCTCCGCATAAGGACGCTTCTCCTGCGTCAGTGAAGAAAGCCTGTCGCAGAGACTGCAGAACCCGTCATCCAGCGTAACCTTGTCTGCAAGGTAAACTATCTCACACTCGCTTACTCCCGAATTAGAAACTTCCCCGATATCCATATGTCTTGATATTATTTCAGCTGCCTCCGGATAACCCTTTTCGCGTACGAAGACGGCGCCTGCCGCGGCATGGTTCGGACTAGAGCGCTTTACGTCATGCAGGAGCGCAGAAAAGAAGACGAGCTCCAGATTGATCGGCTCCCCGCACTCGCTCAAAACCCCTGCTATTCTCAGAGCAAAATCAGCAACCTTAAAACAGTGAGCTCTCACTCGCATGGGAGTCTCCGCCTCGTCCATAAGTCTGTTGCAGACATCAATAACCGGTGAAAATTCCATTTGTGTTCCTCCAATATTATAATGATACTTGATGGGGGCATCATAGTCAATAGTTGGAGAATTCGAAGTACTGATTTCTTAATATTTGCCGCGCCATGTCGTACCGTGCAAAAAAGTTGCCTGCATTGCCGGATGGTGTTATTATAGTAAAAAATACCAGGAGGTGTTTTAATGCCAAAAAAACCATCTAACATACTCTCCGTCGGGAAGGCATTTACGATACTCACCTGTCTTTCACAGGCTGATACACCCCTTTCTTTGCGTGAGCTTGCGGAGAAAATGGAATATCCGAAAAGTACAATTTACAGTATGCTGTCCACCATGCGCGAGTACCGTGCCATATCGCAGGATGACGGCGGACGATACTGTCTTGGGCCGCTGCTCTTTGAACTCGGCTCTTCCGTAACCAGGCAATGGGATATTACCAGCATATCGCGTCCTTACCTTCAGTCATTAAGCGACGCCACTAACGAATCAGTCTGCATTGCAATGCTTGACGGCGATTTTGCCCTTGTTCTTGACTGCGTCGCGGCCAAAAGTCCTATGCGTGTCGTAACCGATGCCGGTACCCACCTTCCGCTTTATGCATCCGCTCTCGGGAAGGCCCTGCTCGCCCATATGCCGGCCCAGCAAAGTAATGCATACATATCTCAAGTCAGTCTTATTCAGTTAACTCCGCATACCATAACTGATCGCAGGCTTCTTGCGGATGAGCTTGCACTTATAACCAAAAACGGCTGCGCCATTGAAAACGGCGAACAACGTATAGGTATGCGCGCGGTTGGCGCTCCGATATTCGGTTTTGGTGGAGCGGTCAAATATTCGATTGCCGTCACAGGGATGCTTAAGCGTACAACAGACGAGACATTTGTCGAGGCGGAAAAACTCGTTATAAATGCAGCTGCCGAAATATCCAAAAAGCTCATGTAGCATCAGCCATTATTGAGAAACAGCTATGCTGCATAACTATCATTTGTAACTGAAATTATTTTGTCTTTTTCTAAAGATGTAAATTACTATGAAAAATTAAGCAATTAACGCAAACGCTTTCCGAATAAGAAATCATGTTACTAATTCGGTGAATTCTCATCATTAAAATACGATTGACTTTTAGATCGGCCGAATATAAAATAAAAATTTAGGCAGGCCAACATGCCCCCCATTTAGTCAAGGAGTGAAAATATTGGAAGATTATCATTTTTTATTTCAAATAGCGGTCATACTGCTTGTCACAAAAGTTCTCAGCATAATCACTAAACGCATTGCGCTGCCGCAGGTTGTTGGTGCGCTTGCGGCCGGTCTTTTGATGGGTCCCGCGGTCCTCGGTATATTACACGAGACAAATCTTACGAATCAGATATCGGAGCTTGGCGTTATTGTTCTCATGTTTACAGCTGGTCTCGGTACGGACATAACTGAACTCAGGCGTTCCGGCAAAGCCGCTTTTATCATTGCACTCATCGGCGTCATCGTTCCGTTTGGCGGCGGTTTTCTACTTGCCTCTATATTCAACAAGGGTTCTGAAAACTTGCTGCAAAACCTTTTTATCGGCGTTATACTTACAGCCACCTCCGTCAGTATAACCGTTGAAACACTCAAGGAAATCGGGAAGCTCTCAACCCGTTCCGGCAACGCCATACTCGGTGCCGCCATCATTGATGATGTCCTCGGTATTCTCGCACTGACTCTTATAACCAGTATGTCCGGTGAGGGCGGTGAAAAATTTTATATTGTTTTAATCAAAATATTTGCATTTTTTGCAATAAGCGTTGTTATCGGTACACTGCTTCATAAACTTGTTGACAAATGGTTCAGTAAATATCAAAGAGATAAGAGAAGATTTGTTGTTATCGCCTTTGCGTTCTGTCTTCTGTACTCATATATTGCTGTGGTTGGTTTCGGCGTTGCGGATATTACCGGCGCTTACATAGCGGGCCTTATTTTTGCAAAGACTCCAAAAATTACATTTTTACAGAATAAATTCGATACGCTCTCATATATGTTGCTATCCCCCGTTTTTTTTGCCGGTATAGGCCTGAAAGTTGAAATTCCCTCTATGAGCGGCGGCATAATACTGTTCTCAATACTGCTGATCATAGTTGCCGCGTCGACAAAAGTTATTGGCTGCGGACTCGGTGCAAAGCTATGCCATTACTCTAATACTGAATCACTGCGGATTGGCGTCGGCATGATAACCAGAGGCGAGGTTGCCTTGGTTGTTGCCAATAACGGTATCGCTTCAGGCGTTATGAAAACCGAGTTTTTTGGTCCGGTTATTGTTATGGTAATATCTACGGCTATTCTGACGCCAATACTTCTTAAGGCTGTCTACAGAGGCAAGGAAGCCGATTACAGCGAGCTCGTCGAAAGCCAGCTCCTCAATAAGCATTTGGATACTGAATATTTCGATATCGCCTCTCAGCGTCTCCTTGATGATCATGACAACATTTCATCCACCAACGAATTACAGCATAAAAAAAACCATGACTAATTACCGCGTTAACCTTTAAGCAAGCCCGCAGACCTTATATAAGGTCTGCGGGCTTTTTTTATATCAATTGATAATAGTATCTGAAATAATGCATAATAAATATGCGGAACATGCCGCATAAATAATCTATAGAAAACAGAGGTCTGAATATGGATGGAAAAAAAATTAGGGTTCATGTCGAAAATATTAAAACAGCCGCACGGGCAAATATTGAAAAACAAAATTATTCATCGAAAACAGCCAAGCCGAATATGGAGCAAGTCAATGACGCAATGCAATATATTGACGTAAATGAGAATAAAACGAAATATTAAATAAGAAATTATAAAATTAAAACGGCAGGTAGAAAATGTATTTAATTGAAAATGAAAATAAAAAGACCGAACAAAATCACAGAGACAAAAGGCGTTCACCAAACGTTGTTCAGACCGGAAAAACAGTCGGCAATTACGCGAAAAAGCGTAAAGGCAGAATTCCCGAGCACGACAATCTGGCTCAGAACTTAGTTGTGGGAGAGGATAGCGGCCCTATGCTTACGACCTCCGAAATGATCGATATATCGGAGGGAGCGGATTCAACGACCGGTGAGAGCTGATTTAGGATTTCCTTATTATCAACTAAAGGGAGCAGTAATTACTGCTCCCTTTTGCTTGTATATCAGGACGAACTTCAGTATTTTAATGGCATTTTTTATTTATACCATCTTGTTTTGTTCCGCCTGGATCATTTTCTGTACCATTCTCCCGCCGATGGGACCGCCTTGCTGTCCGTTTACTTTCGCCGGAACGTCACCTTTATAATGATCGTTGTTTTCTTTAACATACTGGGTCATGCCGATCTCGCTTGCCGCTTCCATCTTGAGTTTATTTAACTTTTCGTTTAATTCTTTGCTTCGCATTTATATCACCTCCCTCTCCTGGCATTCTCTATAATTATTATCTGTCACTGAACATTTGCTATTCAGCTTAATAAATACTTTTTAGGAAGCCGAGACCTCTGGGTTCCAGAATCATACGTCGTTATTTTTATTCGACTGTTTTTTTGAATTTCTGTTGTGATTCTGATTCTCACGGGTAATTGGCGTCTGACCATTTGCTTTTTTTATTCGGGCTTTTTTATTGTCCGGCTGGCTGTCTTTAGGCATATGCTTCATTCACTCCTTATTACATTACATGGTTTTCAAACCGTACATTCAGGACATCAAATCCCAGTGCTTCGATCTTATTCTGGATGCGTTCCGGCTCTACACCCGTAGTATCGAAATCCACCATTACGTATTTGTTGTGACTGTCAATGCTTACAGAATTTACACCGCGAAATCGGTCAAGCTCGAGTTTCAGCTCCTTAATATCGTGTTTTCCGCCGATATCGCCCACTGTAAAACAGGCACTTGCTTTTGACATTTTTAAACCTCCCAAATAACATTCCCACAGGCTTTTTAATGTCGTTAATATTCCCAAAATCCAGAGAAATATAGGCCGGCTAAACCAAACAGGAAGCAAAAAAACCGCCCAAACATGGGCGGTTTCAGAAAAGTTAAATTCAAATCGTAAAACACATTTTTTTGGGATTCAATACGCAATCCGTATAAGGGATTAAAAATTCCCTGATACCGCTAGAATATGGGGCAATGTCATACTGCTGATAATAGATAACGATCCCATCGGGTGTACAGTAAAAACTGTCTTCGTTGAAGTATTCCGATATGAGCTCGTGAAAATTATCAAAATATATATCGGGGTCTAATTTTATCTGCTCTTCCACAATGTTCAATATGTAAGATTTGTAGTCGTCCGTACAACGAAACAGCTTTCTAAGCTTAATTATTCTGCACTTCTGCAAGTTCCAGGTTTGACTGTCGCGCGTCGTATTGCCATGTGCCCCCCCTGTATATTCATACCGGTCAAAATACAGGCTTATTATACATGCTGCAGAATATGTGACATTATACACTAACAGAGCCTCAAATGCCCGCACGGGAAAATCGTTTTCAATATCCCCCTCGTACTGCTTAACGGCCATGTCGAACAGCTCCGTCTCACAATACTTTTGAAACGTCAGCGCCTTATCCCTATAAAACCTGTTAATCACTGTCAACGACATCTGATAGAACGATGA
The DNA here is from genome assembly GCA_050253535.1 of Oscillospiraceae bacterium. Lineage (GTDB taxonomy): Bacteria > Bacillota > Clostridia > Oscillospirales > Oscillospiraceae > JBFWIW01. The sequence continues at coordinate 17,883 of JBFWIW010000025.1, read as the reverse complement.
TCTGAACTCCGGATACTCTATTCTGTAGGTCAAAAGTGTCTTCCCGTTGTATTTCAAATCATCATCCAGAACGATCTTGCTTACAGTGACAATGTTTTGTTCCAAATTCATCACCTCAAGACAGCCTATGTGGGCTTTTTGGAATTGGTGACACGGCATTTTTTCAGAAACAGTTCTATATTCTTCTCTTCCCTGCGCCTGTTGCAGCCCGCTCTGCCCAGCCTGTCACACAGGCCGAGCAGAGCTACCTCTTCTATATCGGTATTTGCAATCATGCCTCTCACATCCGCAAAGGGCAGATCGTTTACAACAAAGAGTATCTGCATATGGTATCTTATAAGTTGGGTAACATCTTGTATAAAATTACTGTCATCCGTAAATATTTTTAGAAACTCTTTTGCAAGCCCTGCTCCAATTTTGTCATGGTCATAAGCGGTAACCCTGCCATTTCTGATCTCAGTGGCCAATGGTTTACCGATATCATGGAGAAGTGCCGCCCACATGAAAGCCTGCTGATTTTTACTTTTGGTCCTTACAGCGGCCGCCTCGTCCAAAACCAGCAGGGTGTGGTTCCACACGTTTCCCTCCGGATGGTGTTTAGCAGACTGTTCAGTTTCCTTCAGCCTGTACAGCAAATCAAAAGGTTTTTGCCTGAAAAGCGGATTGCAGTAAACCGTATTTAAATATCCCGATGGCTGATTATCAAGCAATATATGGTCGTTAATATTCTGATATAGTTTATGCAGGCTCATTTTCCCTCTTTGGCATCCGGTTTGGCCAGACCGAATACAGCCCTTGCGCTCTCCGCGGCCGGGTCGTGCTTAACATGCTTGGAACGAAATTTATCGTCGCTGTCTTTGCCGTTTTTTGTACTTTTCAGCTTGTTGTCATTACCCATATTAACCTCCCATGCGACATGGCGCACTAATCATGAAATCCCCCCGCACACGGGAGGTTTGATCCATCTTTTTCAAGTCCGCCGGGACGGTAAGAAATTGACGGATTTTAATGAACAATGCGACTACTATTCTCGCCGTTTATTCGTAAACAATTTTGAACCCGGTGTTCTCTATGCAGTTTTTGATATCGTTTTCCTCGGCGGGCTCACTGTATGAGATCTCTACCGTTCCCGTATTCAGATTGACGCCAACTTCCTGAACACCTTTTATTTTATTGAGCGCGTTTTTTATCTGAGTTTTGGATTCTTTGTTCTGAATTCCCGAGACGCTGCACATCATAGTATTCATTTTTTGTCCCCCTTTTTCTTTTCGTATCCGCCGTCATGCAGACCTATTTTCACTCCGTCAATAAACCCAGCGTCAGAATTATCTCGCGGCTTCATTTTTCTGAGCTCCGGATTGCTTTTTGGTCTGTCTTTCATCCTGTTTTTGTTGTTGTCCATGGCTTTCCCTTCATCCAATAATTAAGTTGCTTTTTATTGCCTGTTTATTATTATCTGCCACAGGGCTGTAAATACTCATTAAAAAATCGCCGTCTTCAGCAGGTGACGACGGCGATTTCTTGATGGCTTATAATTGGATTACTTTACAGTTACCTGATAGACAAGGGTATTTTTCGCAGCTGCGGAAGCCTCTCCCTCCCAGATTCTGTAATACTTAAAGGGAATTGTTGTCCGGCCAATGTCACAGAAATACCGACGGGGAGGCTCACAATACTTGTGAAATTCAGCAAAGCCGCAGGATTTCTCATCCCGTTGGTTTCAACAGCCACATCTATCAGCCGTCAGTATGCCTTTTTCCTTTATAAAAAAATATTACCCATCCGAGGATAATCATTAGAACCCCTGTTAAAATCAAAATAATTTCTACCTTTATCAGGTCTGCGGCCGGCCCGAATATAAGCATCCCAACCGGCATAACCGTGAGTATGATAATATCTATTATACTGAACACGCGCCCCTGCATGTTGTTGTCGACGGTTTCCTGGACCAGCACAGTCTCAGCCGCGTAAAACACAGGAGAGAAAACACCTGTAAATAGCATAACGGCAAGATAAAATATAAAATTCGTGCTGACACCCAGAAGCACTGCGGATACACCATAGGCGGCGCACGCAAGGGCTATGGTATGCATACGGTTTTCAAATCCGCCCCAAACAGCTATTAGAATTCCGCCTAGTATTGATCCTCCGCTGTACAAAATTTCATTGGCTGTAAGCCTCCATACCTCTGTGCCATAGGTTCTTGTAATAAGAAGAGGAGTCAGAAATGCAGCGGGAGAAATCAGAAAGAAAAAGACCGCGTAGTAGATAAGAAGTTTTTGTATAAGTGAATTTCCTCTGATAAAGGAAATACCCTGTCTAAAATCCTCGATGACGCTTGAAGCCGAATCAACCGCCGCTTTTTTATGGGTCGGGACGCGGAGTAATAACAAAATGGAAATCGCTGTGATAGCCGTTGCCACATCTACGAAGAAGGCAGTCTCAATCGAATAGGCAGTCAGAAGAAAACCGCCGGCCGCCGGTGACAATAGTGTTATAAAAGAACGCATGCTGCCGTTTATACCGTTGACCCTCATCAGTTTTTCCTGAGGTACGAACTGGGGCAGAATGGCGCTTTCAGCTGGGGACTGTATCCCGGCGCCTATTGAACGGATGGCCGAGGCGACAAATATTAGCCAGAGATCACTGAACCCTGCCATAAACAATATAGCTAGAGCCAGTGTCGCAACCGCCGTCAGAGCATCCGAAGCAATGATTACAAGCTTCCTGTTGTACCGGTCGGCCCAAACTCCGGAAAATAGCGAGATGATGATCTGGGGTAAAAAACTCGTCAGAATCGTTACGGTCATCATAATCCCGGATGACGTCTCCAGCGTGACATACCAGACTATTGCAAAATTCACCATTGAAGACCCAAAAAGAGAGATACCCTGACTGACCAGAAAAACAGTGGTTCTCTTTTTCCAGCCTGTATATGACGAATCGAAAAAATTTCCTAGGCATTTGCTATTTCCCACTTTTCAGTCTCCTGTTTTTTGTATTGTATTCGATAATATTAATGTGTCTGCTTTATAAATCAAATATATTCGATAGATTCCACTATATGTATCACGCCTGATTTTGTCAACTAAAACGGAATTGCATAAACAATACCATAATTCTTTATAATACCATATCCTTCTAAAGGCAAGCCTGCTGTGTCCCGCACATCACAAAATACGCTGGTCGGATACCAATTTTTATGCTTGTATATATTAAAACTATTTGACGGTATAAAAAACAGATACTATAATATCGATATCAGAATAATGATTTTGTGTGGTGAGCTAAATGAATGGCAAAAATGAGACAAGGATGTCTATTTCAATTCAGGCATTGCAGCGTATGCCATATTATCTTCAATATCTAAAAAAACTGCAGATAAACGGCGTAACAATTATAGCCGCCCCCGCAATCGCCGAAACACTGGATCTGAATGAAGTTCAGGTGCGGAAGGATTTCGCCTCCGTCAGCACCACAAAGGGAAAGCCAAAGGCCGGATTCAGCGTCTCGGAACTAATTGAAAATATTGAAATACTCCTGGGTTACCGCAATGTAAGCGACGCTGTGCTAGTCGGCGCCGGCTCGCTTGGCAGGGCCCTGCTCTCCTATCAGGGCTTTGACAGCAGCTCTATGCACATCGTAGCAGCGTTTGATATCAATGAAAGTATTATAGGATGCGAAATAAATGGGAAAAAAGTTCTGCACGTCAGTGAGCTTGATGAGCTGTGCAGCCGCTTGAAAATCCACATTGGAATCATTACAGTACCTGCCGAGAAAGCGCAGGAAGTGTGCGACAGGCTTGTCTCGGGTGGAATACTTGCGATATGGAATTTTGCCCCGATTCACCTGACGGCGCCAAAAAATATTCTCATAAAGAATGAGAACATGGCGGCCTCCCTTGCATTGTTGTCCAAGCATTTGCAGGAAAGGATAAACGGGTAATATGCCGAAGGCGTAGTGCGAAAGAATTCGCACTTTCATAGACGTCCTAATTTCTCCCCGCCCGCGGCGGGGACCGAAATTCATGGACAAGACCTCCCCCAGTGAAGGAGGTATCTATTTCGATTTATGCGCCTTGGCGCAATGGAGGTTTATATGAATACGTTGCATTTTAAATATGCGGTTGAGGTCGAGCGTACGAGGTCGATCACTCAGGCGGCCGATAACCTCTATATGGCGCAGCCAAATCTCAGCAAGGCGATTAAGGAACTTGAGGATATTCTCGGGATTTCTATTTTTGAGAGGTCACCGAAAGGTGTCGTTCCAACACAAAAAGGCGCTGAATTTCTTAATTATGCCAAGAACGTTCTGGTGCAGATCGATAAAATGGAATCTTTGCAGAAATCTGAAAATTCGGACAGGCAGTGTTTCAACATCTCCATTCCGCGTGGAAGTTATATTGCATTTGGTTTCACTAATTTTGTGTCTGAATTAGATTTGGAAAAAGAAATTGACGTTAATGTGCAGGAAACGAGCTCAATGCAGACCATAAACAGTATTGTCGAACATCAATTTTCACTTGGGATTATACGTTATCAGACAGTGTATGAAAATTATTACCTGGATTACCTGGCAGATAAAGAATTGTGCTACGACCCCATCTGGGAATTCGAGTATCTGGCGCTGATGTCCAAAAACCATCCGCTTGCCGACGCCGAGGAACTTCGTTACAGTAAGCTGAGTTCATTTATTGAGATCGTACACGGTGATACAATAGTGCCGTATATAAATGCCAGCGAAATTAAAAAGCCCGGCGAATCACACAAAGTCAAGAAACGAATTTATGTCTATGAACGCTGCAATCAGTTTGATTTACTCGCGCGTATTCCCGCCACATATATGTGGGTATCACCGATTCCGGATGAGTTCCTTCGCCGCTACGAACTTGTACAGAGAAAATGTAAAGTTGCCAATCACAAGTATAAAGATCTGCTTATTTATCAAAAGGGATATAAATTCTCTCAGTTTGATAAAAAATTCCTCGATAAGCTCTATGAATCAAAAAACGAAGTCGCGCTAAAAGATTATAATTAATAAAATTAAATTATAAATATAAAAATCGCATATCGATATTGTTATATCGATATGCGATTTTTATATTCCCTTCCCTTCTTGAAATCGAATAATTACCTCATTCCCTGACAAATACTATAGTTTAACGACTATTGGCATTAAATTTGTGTATAGAATAACAGTATTGGCATATCGATATTGTTATATCGATATGCCAATATCATATTTCACAACAAACGTTCAGTCCGTTAAAATAATATCAAAAGGTAAACAAAGAAACCTTTAATGAATAAATCGGCATATCATTTTGGGAGGTTTATACTATGGGAAGATTTACATTACCAAGGGACCTGTATCATGGAAAAGGCGCTCTCGACGCACTGAAAACACTGAAAGGCAAAAAGGCGATAGTCGTTGTGGGCGGCGGTAGTATGAAGCGCTTCGGTTTTCTGGACAAGGTCGTTTCAAACCTTAAAGAAGCCGGAATGGAAGTTAAGCTGTTCGAAGGTGTTGAGCCGGACCCGTCCGTTGAGACCGTAATGAAGGGCGCAGCGGTCATGCGGGAGTTTGAACCGGATTGGATCGTCTCCATTGGCGGCGGCTCACCGATTGACGCCGCAAAAGCCATGTGGGCTTTCTATGAATATCCCGACACTACATTTGAAGCACTCTGCATACCCTTTAACTTCCCTACCCTGCGCACCAAGGCCAAGTTCTGCGCCATTCCCTCTACATCAGGAACAGCAACCGAAGTCACCGCGTTTTCGGTCATAACCGACTATGCAAAGGGTATCAAATATCCGCTTGCCGACTTCAACATCACACCTGATGTTGCCATCGTAGACCCGGATCTCGCCGAGACCATGCCGAAAAAACTGACGGCGCACACCGGTATGGATGCCATGACACACGCAATCGAGGCGTATGTCTCCACCCTACACAGTGATTACACTGACCCGCTTGCCCTCCACGCTATAAAGATGGTCGGCGAATACCTCATAAAATCCTATAACGGCGACATGGATGCCCGTGCAAAAATGCACAACGCGCAGTGTCTGGCCGGGATGGCGTTTTCAAACGCGCTTTTGGGCATCGTCCATTCCATGGCGCACAAGACCGGCGCCGCATATTCGGGCGGACACATCGTCCACGGCTGTGCAAACGCGATGTACCTGCCAAAGGTCATCCGTTATAACGCAAAAAAGCCCGCAGCGGCAGAGAGATACGCCGAAATCGCAAAATTCATCGGTCTTGCCGGTAATACTGCGGACGAGCTTGTAACCGCGCTGATCGAGCACATTAAATCCATGAACAAGGCGCTGGATATCCCCTCCTGCATCCGTGATTACGAGGGCGGGATAATAAGTGAGGTTGAATTTATAGAAAAGCTTCCCAACGTCGCGGAGCTCGCTGTTGGAGACGCCTGCACAGGTTCCAATCCGAGAACGATTACGCCCAAGGAAATGGAAAAGCTCTTAAAGTGCTGCTATTACGACGTGGAAGTAGACTTTTGACATAGAAAACTCTAAATAATACAGGGATCGAGGATTTATTGATATGAAGGGTTATGCAATGCTTAAAATCGGAGAAGTGGGCTGGATTGAAAAAGAGCCGCCCAGGTGCGGGCCGCTTGACGCCATAGTAAAGCCGTTAGCGGTGGCTCCATGCACCTCCGACGTACATACAGTTTGGGCCGGTGCTATAGGCGACCGCCACGACATGATACTTGGCCATGAAGCGGTCGGCGAAGTGGTCGAAACAGGCAGCCTGGTAAAGGACTTTAAACCGGGCGACCGCGTGCTTGTCCCCGCCATAACCCCGGATTGGTCTTCGCTGGAGGCCCAGGCGGGATATTCGATGCACTCCGGCGGCATGCTGGCCGGCTGGAAGTTCTCCAACTTCAAGGACGGCGTTTTCGGCGAGTACTTCAATGTGAACGAGGCGGACGGCAATCTCGCCATCCTGCCTGACGGGATTGACCCGGCGACTGCCGTCATGCTCAGCGATATGGTTCCCACGGGTTTCCACGGTGTTGAGCTCGCGGACATCCAGTTCGGCGACTCGGTCTGCATTATCGGAATAGGCCCTGTGGGCCTTATGGCGGTGGCAGGTGCGGCTCTGCGGGGCGCATCCCGCATCTATGCCGTCGGTTCGCGCCCGAACTGTGCGAAGTTAGCCATGGAGTACGGGGCGACCGAGATTATTAATTACCATAACGGCGGCATTTTTGACCAGATTATGGAGAAAACCGGCGGAAAGGGCGTTGACAAGGTAATCATCGCAGGCGGAGACAACGATACCTTCATTGATGCCGTAAAAATGCTTAAGCCCGGCGGTCGCATAGGCAACGTGAACTACCTTGGCGAGGGAGACTATATCAGGATTCCCCGCGTCGAATGGGGCTGCGGAATGGGCCACAAGACCATAGCCGGAGGTCTCATGCCCGGCGGCAGGCTGAGAATGGAAAAACTCGCTTCCCTCGTTGAAGCGGGCCGCCTTGATCCCGGAAAGCTTATTACACATAGATTTAACGGTTTTGAACATATGGAAGAGGCGCTTATGCTTATGAAGGATAAGCCGAGTGACCTTATTAAACCGGTAGTTATAATGTAATTATACAAATCACTATTATCATTGCAATTGAGGCTGCTGCTGTGAAACAGCGGCAGCCTCGTCCGCATAAGAGGTGAAACTCATGTATACGTTTCATATGGAAAAAAGAACTGCGGAGAATGACATGGGCACTGCGCCGGTACCGATGCGGACTGTGCGCCGCCTTCCCCTGTATCTAAAATATCTGAAGTCCCTGCCGGACTACGGCCCGTCAAACATCTCAGCGACGGCGATGGCCAAAGCGCTGAACCTCAATGATGTGCTGGTCAGAAAGGACCTCGCTTCTGTCAGCAGCGGAGGCCGGCCTAAAACCGGTTATGTCATTATGAACCTGATTTCCGATATTGAGCAGTTTCTCGGCGGCCTTTAATTATAAAGGCGGAAATAGCGCATTGATGTTCAGCCAAGCTTTTGCCGGAGGATAAACTCATGAAGGTAACGATTTGCATAGGAAGCTCCTGTCACTTAAAAGGTTCCCGACAGATTGTAGAGCAGCTGCAAAAACTAATTTCCGAAAAAAATCTCTGCAATGCGGTCGAACTCTGCGGCGCGTTCTGTATGGGCAACTGTACAAATGGCGTGTGCGTCAAGATAAACGATAAAATGTTTTCACTGAAGCCGGAAAACACTGAGGAATTTTTTAAAAACGAAATAATCGCGAGGCTGGACAAAAAGCAGCTTTCGGATAAATCATAACTGCCATTTAATAATGGGAACGGCCCACCGTTTCACAAGCAGATCATAATTACAAAGGAGTGAACGGTCTTATGGACGAATGCTTAAAGCTGAAAAAATCCAACTGCAAAAACTGCCACAAATGCATACGGCAGTGTCCCATTAAGTCCATACGCTTTTCTGATTCTCAGGCATACATAGTCAGTGAAGAGTGCATTCTCTGCGGTCAGTGTTTTGTTGTATGTCCCCAAAATGCTAAGGAAATCAGAAACGACGTTCCTTCCGCCAAGGCTCTGCTCGAGAGCGGTGCCACCGTCTTTGCCAGTATCGCTCCCTCCTTTGTGGCAAATTACGATAACGTTACGATCAAATCAATGGAGAAAGCGCTGAAAAAGCTGGGGTTTGCAGGTGTTGAGGAGACAGCTGAGGGGGCCGCCGTTGTCAAAAGCAGATATGATCAGATTTTAGATCAGGGTAAACAGGACGTCATTATTTCATCATGCTGTTCCACTGTGAACCTTCTGATTCAGAAGCATTTTCCAAAGGCTCTCCAATATCTCGCACCCGTTGTATCGCCTATGCAGTCACACTGTATGGACATTAAGAAAAGGTATCCGGATGCAAAAACAGTTTTCATCGGGCCCTGCATTTCAAAAAAGGCAGAGGCGGAGCATTACCCGGGCGCTGTCGACTGTGTTCTGACTTTTGAGGAGCTTTCAGTCTGGCTGAATGAGGAACATATCAAGTTTGAATATATCATGGATCAAAACAACGAAAGCCGTACGCGGGTCTTTCCCACAGCGGGAGGCATATTACGCTCAATGGCTTGCGGCAATTCGGACTATACCTATATATCCATCGACGGAGTTGAAAACTGCATAAGCGCAATTAAAGATATCCTGGACCACAATATCAGCAAATGTTTTATTGAAATGTCCGCGTGCGTCGGAAGCTGTATCGGCGGCCCCGCAATGGATAAAAACCGACGCGCTCCCATCCTCGAATACACCGCTGTTAACAGTTACGCGGGGAAAAAAGATTTTGCTGTCCGGATGCCTGCTGAAACAGATCTTAAAAAAGAGTTTCCGATACTCGCTTCGAGAAAAATCAATTTTGGAGATTCGGCTATTGAGGAAGTCCTCAGAAAAATCGGAAAAACGAAGCCGGAGCACGAACTCAACTGCGGCAGCTGCGGTTACAACACCTGCCGGGACAAGGCAAGGGCTGTGCTTTTGGGCAAGGCCGACCTGAATATGTGTCTTCCCTATCTGAAAGAAAAAGCGGAATCCTTCTCAGACAATATAATTAGCAACACGCCGAATGCGATTCTTGTGTTAAACGAAGCTTTCGAGGTACAGCAGATAAACCATGCGGCCTGCAGCCTAATGAATATCAAAGATTCCCGGGATGTGCTGGGAGATCATGTAGTCTGCGTTCTTGATCCGACTCCCTTTGCGGATGCATATTTTAACGGGAAAAACATACGGGACAAGCGGGTATATCTTGCCGAGTATCAGAAATACGTAGACCAGACGGTGATTTACGACAAAAGTTATCACATTATCATCTGTTTTATGCGCGACGTAACAGAAAATGCCAGACAGCGCGCCAGTAAAGAGATCCTGAGCCGCACCACACTGGAGATTACCGACAAGGTGATTGAAAAACAAATGCGCACCGTACAGGAAATAGCATCGCTTCTCGGGGAGACGGCCGCAGAGACAAAGATCGCCCTTACAAAGCTGAAGGAGTCGCTTGGTGATGAATAATCTGTGCACGGACGTCGGCTATGTGAGCATCAATAAATACGATGAACAGCTTTGCGGCGATCATGTCGAGATCGTCTCCCCCGAAGACGGTTCAACCGTTATCGTGCTCGCGGACGGACTCGGCAGCGGCGTAAAAGCGAGTATTCTCTCGATTCTGACCTCAAAGATTATTTCCACAATGATGGCTAACTCTCTTCCGCTGGAGGACTGCGTGTCCTCAATTGCCGCGACGCTTCCAATCTGCAAGGTACGGCAGGTCGCCTATTCGACCTTTACCAGCATAAGAATTAGCGATAATCTCGAGGCAGAAATTATCCAGTATGACAATCCTCATGTGGTCTTTCTTCGGAACGGCAAAAATCTGGACTATCCCATAACCTCTGAAATAATCGGCGATAAGACTGTCTGTATATCGAAAATAAAACTTCTGGAGAACGACACCATTATAGCAGTCAGCGACGGAGTGATCCACACCGGAACCGGTCTTAAGCTCAATTTCGGATGGCAGCGCAATGACGTAATCGGCTATTTGGAGACGATGTATGACAGTTCGCTCGCCGCCAAGACCCTGAGCACCATTCTCCTTGGCAAGTGTTGTTTGCTGTACGAAAACAAACCGGGAGATGACACCACAGTCTGCACGGTGAAAGTTCGCCGCAGAAATCCTGTTAATCTCATGATAGGCCCGCCCTTAAACCCCGACGATGTACCTAAAATGATGTCGCTGTTTTTTTCAAAAGGCGGAAAACATATTGTTTGCGGCGGCACAACATCAACACTTGCAGCGGAATTTTTACAAAAGAAACTTGATACAAGTTCTCCCACCTATATCGATCCCGACATCCCGCCTACGGCAAAAATTGAAGGCGTCGACCTTGTTACCGAAGGAATCCTCACTACGAGCAGGGTTTTGGAATACGCCAAAGATTTTCTGGGTGACAACGTACAGTATGCGTACTGGAGCCACCGAAAAGACGGCGCTTCCCTCATCGCAGAACTGCTATTTGAGGAGGCAACTGATATAAACTTCTATGTCGGCAAGGCCGTAAACCCCGCCCATCAGAACCCGAATCTGCCAATTGCCTTTAATATTAAAATGAGACTTATTGAGGAACTTTCGGAATGCCTTAAAAAAATGGGTAAAAATATCAAGGTGAGCTACTTTTGATACATATAACTGTTTTAAAATAAATTAAATTGCCGGCAACGGGAGAGGGTTTAATCTTGGGTGCGAATAGGCCCCCCCTGCCGGTACTCCTGTATAGCAGCATATTACGATTGGCGGCAAATAGAAAAGGCTTGCGGTTACGCAAGCCTTTTCTATTTTTGATATGGATTTGTAAATATGCCAGTTTGAACTTAGTGCGTAATAGAACTTATTTAAATTTAACCGCCGTCCCATACGCCATAACTTCCGCCGCGCTTTGCATAACAGCAGCAGAAGCATATCTGATATTGATAACAGCATCCGCGCCTAATGTCTCTGCTTCAGAAACCATTCTTTTGGTGGCTAGTGCTCTTGCGTCGCCCATCATCTCCGTATATGCTTTTAATTCACCGCCTACAAGCGTCTTAAAGCCTTGCGTGATATCACGTCCGATATTTTTTGATTGAATCGTACTGCCTTTGACCAAACCCAGCATTTCGAAATCTTTACCCGTGATGTAATCAGTATTTACCAAGATCATCTTCTTCACCGCTCCTTATTTCTTTTATTCGTTCCGCAAGAACGTATATGCTTACACCTGCCAGTATTAAAGGAATAATCCCGCAAAGTAGCTTTACAAGCAGAGGCATCCCCTCTATCAGAATACATGCAGCCGCAAATCCGATGTAATATAAGAGTATTATAACGGTTATTACGATGGGTGCAATCATCTTCTTTTTGTGTTTATGCATAACACACCTCATGATAGACATATAGCCACAATATCATTATTTGTACTGTGTAATTTTTTAATTATTATACCATGTTATATACGCTAAGCATAGCAAAATAATTACACCCCGATTAAAGGCAAAAAAAGCAAAACCATCGGTGCAACCCGACGGTTTTACTAACAAGCCAACATTGATCTCGGGCTTTTAACAATCTAATAAAGAAATCCGACCTGTCAGGCAGTTAATGTACCTTTTTTGATTCTGCGGTTCCGCCACATGGCCCAGAGAGGCCCGGCGATGCAGTTCGTTGAATAGCACCCTGAGATTGTACCGAACATCATCGGCAGCGCGAAATCCTTGATGGATTCAATGTCGTAGATCTGTGCAAAGATGAACGCGATTGTTATTGCGATAAAAACAACGACGGTGGTGTTGATGGAACGGGCCATCGATTCAGTGATGCTCGTGTCAATTAGTTCTTCGGGTTTCACCCGCTTGCCCATCAGTGTCTTGTTTTCCCTTACGCGGTCGTAGATGACGATCGTGTCGTTGATTGAGAAGCCGATAATCGTCAGTATTGCCGCTATAAACTCATTGTTCAGCGGAATCCCGAACACGATGAACACGGTCGTTACGACCAGCGCATCATGGATAAGGGCGATTATTCCCATTACGCCCGCCGATAGTCCGCCGATTTTCCTGAACCTGAAGCCAACATAAATCATAATAAGCAGGAACGAAAGCGCTATTGCCGTCAGGCCTTTTTTGAAAAACTGCGCGCCGATAAACGGCTCGACGGTGAGCGATTCTGAAAGCTGAAGTCCGGCGTCCGGGTAAGCTTCCGTAAGTGTTTCCGTGACAGTCGATTGCTCCTGAGTTGAGATCGCCTCATTGCCCGCGAGGTTTATCGTAAGCGTCTGCTCGTCCTTTGCCATATTTGTTTCAAGCTGGCAGCTTGCCTGTTTCCCCAAAGCTTCCTGCACCAGATTGCCCGCGGCCTCGCTGTCTATTGTGCCGGTATAGGTGTATTTGAGTATCGAACCGCCCTGGAACTGGATGTCGAGCTTGATGCCGTTTACTAAGGCGAAGATAATTCCGGTCAGGATAATGGCAATTGATATTCCAAAATAGACATATCTGTGCTTGTAAACGTTTAATTTCTTTTTCATAGTGATGCTGCCTCCCTCTTTGCGCCGAAAAGCTGCGGTTTGCTTAAGAAACGGAATTCACTGAGCGACCGTATCATAAGCCTTGACGCAGTGACTCCGGCAACGAAGTTCATCAGGCAGCCGCAGAGCAGCGTGTAGCCGAAAGAGAGCATGGAGCCCGAGCCGAATATCATGAGTATTATCGCAATAATGATCGTTGTAAGGTTGCCGTCTAAAACGGAGGAAAACGCCCTGTGGAAGCCCAGGTCGATAGCCTTGTGCAGAGGCTTGCCCGTCTTAAGCTCTTCCTTTATGCGTTCGGATATAATAACATTTGCGTCAACGCCCATCCCGATAGAAAGGATGATGCCCGCAATGCCGGGCAGCGTCAGCGTGAACTGGGGTATCGAGAGCGCAAGCAGCTGCCCAACAACCTGGAGCGTCAACGCCACGCAGGCGACAAACCCCGGAAGTCTGTAATAAAGCATCATGAAAAGGCATACTAGCGCAAACGCTATTCCGCCCGCCCTGACCATCACCGCAAGCGCGGAGCTGCCGAGCGTCGGCGTGATGATCTGGCAGTTTTTCACGACCAGAGAAAACGGGAGCGAGCCCGCGTTTATTTTTTCCGCGAGGTCACTTGCCTCTTCCATGCTCGAAATTCCTTCGATCTGCGCCGTATCGGTCGTTATCTGTGAATTGACTACTGGCGCAGAGATAAGCGTTTCGTCCATATATATCGAGATTTTCTGGTTTATCAGTCTACCCGTCGCTTCAGAAAATTTCTTGGTCCCTTCACTAGACAGTTTGAGGATGACAATCGGCTTTCCTTCAATATCATCTTTGCCCATGTAAAATTCGGCGTAGCTTTTTGTTACATCGGAGCCCTCCAGCACGACGTTGCCGTCTGGGTCCCTGAACGTCAGTTTTGCCGTTTCCCCGAGTTCCGAGACAGCTGCCTGCGGGTCGAAATCCGTCTCATCCGATTTCCAGGGGAATCTCACGATGATCCCGCCGTTTGTCTTGTCTATCCCCACCTCGCGGTCGGTGATGTTCTTCGCATCCATTCTGGCCAGAATGACCGACTTGGCAGCTTCAAGCTCTTCAGTGGTCGGGTCACGGCCAAGATCATTAGGCTCGTAAGTTGCCTCAACCCCGCCGCGAATATCAATCCCATAACGCATCAATTCAGCGCCCTTGATCTCAAAGCTACCTATTTTAAGGCCGAAAACTGACAGCAGCAAAAGCAGCGCGGTGATCATTACCACTATAAAAAATACTGATTTTTTCTTTAACATAGTCCCTCCGTCTGGCGCCGTACGAATTCCGTACTGCGGAACTCATCCGAGCAAAATATCTTATATACGCTGTTTTCCACGGCCTACTACTCGGCCGTCATCAGATATACTTGGCCCGTCACTTCCTCCCGCCTTTATCATGCAATAATACCGTTATTTCAGGATTGCGCTTCGAGCATATTTCTTCATAAAAATGAAAAATCTGTTTGAAGGGCCTGTCTAATCGGAATAGAAAAATAATAATTATACAAGCCAGAATAATATCTGTCCTTACTTCCCGACTTCAATCCTCAGCACGGCTGACATATGTCGCATGCCCGAAAATAACAGCTTATTATAGTCTGATTTGCACACATCTGTCAACATTTTTAAAACACAGGAGCCAATATAGCCGCTTATTATAGTAACGTCTTAAGATAAGTCAGGCATCGTAACTTTCCAGAAGATTATAGAGAGTACCGGGACAAACCCGTTCGCTGGTAATTGCCAAAACCTTTTCCATAATGTCCATGCCATAGCACCCCGACTGTAAACAGAGCAGGATGTAAAACATCTGCTCTGTCGGCGTTTGAAACTCCTCTCTTGCCACATCCAACGCTCCTTAAACGCATTATCGAATATCGTTAATGTCAACAGATAATTTTCCAAAGGGAAAGGAGATCATATTACAGCCTTTTCTCCCCTGTGTTTCCCCGATAATAGGTCGCGTTCGACTTTCGGTGAATATTTTTCCTGTCCATTTCTATGGGCATATTTTATCCCGGTAAACAAACAAATCCGAACCCCTCTCCAATCAGAATAAAGTTCGGATTTGTTTAATTTAGTAGCCTTGGAAACGTACGATTTGAAGCTTATTTTGTAGCGATTTTGATTGGTAAAGCTAAGCGGGACCGAACCGCTGATCTCTTGAATGGCGCATTCAAGCGCTCTCCCGGCCCCATCGGTTACATACCCCCGTAAATGGGGTTGAGATGCGCTTCAATACGCTAGAAATATTGTCTGATGTTTTGCAGACAATAATCAAATAACTATTTTAGTGTCTCCGACTGATTTTATCTTTGTACATTAGCTGGTCAGTGATTCGAACCAGCTCTTCCACTTTATATTCTATAGAGTGATCTACATACAGAATCCCATAACTCAGAGTAGTCAGATAAGGTTTATTAGAAGAATATTCCGACAGTACCTGATCGATTCTTTTTATATAGGAATAACCTATATCATTTGCAGATTCAAGGATAAGAAAGAATTCGTCTCCTCCAAATCGGCAGACAAAGTCCTCAAAATTTGCACTAGAGAGAAGGATTCTGGAAACGTCCTTCAATACTTCATCTCCGATGGTGTGACCATAAATATCGTTTATATTTTTAAAATCGTTCACGTCAATCATAATGGCAGTGAACGGTTCCTTTGATTTCAATTTATATTGAAGCCGGTTTTCCATCTGTACACGTGAGTTTAACAGGGTCAGCGGATCTTTTAACAGTTCATTCCTTTCCATAAGAAGAAAACTGATGAATATAGCAAGTGTATAAGCGGGAATGCTTAATGATAATCCGTAAAATAGCATTTGAAGCAGGACCCCTATAACAGGGAGCAAAGTCAGGATTAAAATAACCTGGGTAATTCGTCCTGTAATCATCTGTTTATTGCGGAAAAAACTTAGGACAATTATTGCTACAAACAGAAAAGTAAATCCATTCCCGATATAAGCCGCAATCCCTCGATGATACTCATTGGCAGAGTCAATACTAAAAAGAAAACCATTAAAAAATATGTTGCAAATCACAAACCCGATATTGAGATATACTGGTACCAGATAGAGAAATAATTTCTTTTTGTTCTTATCCTTGGAAAAAGATATTATATAGTCCAGATAGCGAAGACCGAGTGCTGCGGGTAATGTATTGAAGGAGAAAAAAAGGACGTTACTCATATAATGAAAAGGTCTTAAGGAGTCATTATCAGAAACGCCAATTATCCACGCCAATGTTTCGAATAAGGCCACTAATATTGTGGATAAAATAAGCCATTGGAAAAGTTTTGTTGAATGACTTTGGCGAGATTTTTGTTTATGTAGGAATACATACATAATTGTATTAATGAGAATGCTAAATATTAACAGATCACTATATTCGATATTATTTATGTAAAACATATAAGATCCTCTAACCGTCAGACTCGCCCTGCCGCTGCAAACATAACTGTATATTTTTAAATATTTTACCACAAATGCAGAGAAAAGGGTATAGCAATCACAACCGGAATAAAACACGTTGTGAGAACCTCGGTGTAACGGGGATTTAAGGTTGTAATTGCCAAGGCTCTTGCTTCGCTAATTATAGACTGGTGTGTATCAAGTGTTTCAAGCTCTTTTTCCTTTTACACAATTGCTGCACCAACGAAGTCTGTGTTTTCAACACAAAAATCTAAATGGTTTTAGCGACAAATACCCCAAACATATTACAAGTCATAGACGGCATTTTAACTCGTCAGGATTTTGTAGATAGAAAACCAAACCTTGGATATGTACATAACAATAAAGCCGCCTTACGGCGGCACGGGAAAATCTCTGGAAACCCTTCCGTTGAGCAATGCGTTTTCAAGGCAACGCTGGCGCATTGTCTGACAGACAATTCCCCTTGTGAATATATAAAGAGTAATAACTCTTGTATGAATATATCAGAGATGGATCATATGGGACGGCAAATAACGGAATAGAGTTGATAGAATATGCGTAAGGCTTTTATTTATGGTACAAAAAGAGTGCAGGTATTTCTTGATTGAGCGCCTGCCACTCGTTCTCTTATAACAGGAGATGCAATGCCCCGATGGTTCTCTTTATAGAATTTTTATTTGCAAACATTTTACGGCGGCGTCTCTCACAGTCACGTTTTTTCTATATATTGCATAGACACCTTTCGGCAAATACCCAAATGTGCTATAATCGAAAGAACAGAAATATGCTGAAAACCGGAGGTGGGTACATGCGTCTTAATATCGGAATCTGCGATGATTTCCCGGAACAGGTTGCGCTTTTAAGCGCTTATTTAAACAGACGTCACGACAGCGGCGCGTTTCAAATCGTCACCGGAACCGAGCCGCTCCGGTTTCTCGAAGACCTTGAAAATACCCCGCCGCAGCTCGTGTTTCTTGATATCGACATGGGAGAGACGAGCGGTATCCGCCTGGGAGAAGCCATTAAAAGCAGGTATCCGGACACACTCATCATTTACATAACCGCTTATTCAAAGTATGCGTGCGACGCCTTTGGAGTCCGGGCTTTTCATTACCTGCTGAAGCCTCTAACAGAGGAAACTCTCAGCCAGGTGCTGACAGAGGCGCTGGACTATATAGAAAAGCGGCGTAACGGTATTCCGGTTAAAACCTTAACCATCCGGAATAAAGGGGAAACTGTCAGCCTGCGATATGACAATATTTATTATTTCGAAAAGGCAGGCCACCGGATCAGTGTTCATACGA
>JBFWIW010000024.1:0-38777 GCA_050253535.1 Oscillospiraceae bacterium | reverse complement strand
GGACATGCACGGCGTGGGCGACCTTTGCCATCTCCTTGGTGTTTTCGGGCAATACGGGCTCCTCAAACCACATGACCTCGTAGTTTTCCAGCATTTTTCCGAAGCGGATTGCGGATGCCGTGGTCAGCTGTCCGTGTGTTCCGACAAGGATGTCAACATCCTGGCCGAACCGCTTCCGCATCATGTCAAGCGAGCGCTCCGCACTGTGGTATTCGCGCATCGTGAGCTCCCAGGGGGAGGCGGGCAGGCCCGACGGGTCGCCCTGTTTTATGGGGTCGTATTTTAAGGCCGTCCAGCCGCGCTCCAGGTATCTCTCGCTGTTACGGAGGACGTGATCCGGGTTTATCCAGCTGTCCCATAAGAACTCCTTATCGCCGGGGGCGGGATATATGTAGGTGTAGGCGCGGAGCTTATCGCGGTATTTTCCGCCCAGAAGCTGATAGACAGGCAGATTAGCAACCTTGCCTGCGATGTCCCAGAGGGCCATGTCGAACGCGCTTATTATGCTGCCCGTGAACATATCCGGATGGAAGCAGGAGAATTTGTTGTAGAGTTTTCTCTTGAGACGCTCGCGGTCAAGTGCGTCCTCGCCTTTGAGGAAGAAGTCGAAAATGTCGCTTACCAGAGGGGGATAGGCCCTATAACACTGATAAAAGGTGTGCTGCAATTCGGTTTCTCCCCAGCCGACGACGCCTTCATCGGTCTCAAGCTTCACAAAGGTGAAGATCGCTCCGCCCTGGTCGGGGTCCGGCGTCCGGGTCACATAGGGTGTGCACTTAACAAGTTTCATATAGGCCCTCCGTCATAAAATTTTCAATAAATCGGATGCACCTTGTTTTTTCTTATTAACGAATCTGCCCGTTTCCGTGAACGATGTATTTATAGGAGCAGAGTTCGGGGAGGCCCATCGGACCGCGCGCGTGCATTTTTTGTGTGGATATGCCTATTTCTGCGCCGAAGCCGAACATCTCGCCGTCCGTAAAGCGGGTCGAGGCGTTTACATAGACCGCTGCGGCATCCACGCGGTGTGTAAACGCTTCAGCGGCCTGTTTATCCCCGGTTACGATCGCCTCGCTGTGATATGTCGTGTATTTTGCAATATGCGCTATAGCTTCGTCAAGAGAGTCCACCACACGGACGGCGAGGATATAGTCGCTGAACTCCGTTGCGTAATCCTCTTCCGTCGCGGCTTTAGTGCCGGGGAGGATCGTGCGGGCCCTCTCACAGCAGCGGAGCTCGACATTTTTCTTGTCGAGAAGGGCTTTAGCCATAGGCAGGAAAACGTCAGCCACGTCGCGGTGAACAAGCAGCGTTTCCGCCGCGTTGCAGACGGACACGCGGCTCGTCTTTGCGTTATAAATGATATTGACCGCCATTTCAAGGTCGGCGGCGCGGTCAATATATACGTGGCAGTTTCCGACTCCGGTCTGTATCACCGGCACCGTGGCGTTTTCAATGACACTTTTAATAAGTCCGCCGCCGCCGCGGGGGATAAGGAGGTCAATATAATCGCGAAGGCGCATCATTTCGCGCGCCGTCTCGCGGCTGGTGTCGTGCAGGACGGAGACGGCTGCCTCCGGAACGCCGACAGAGCGCAGAGCGCCGCGCATCACGCGCTCAAGTTCTATATTCGAATTTATCATTTCTTTTCCGCCGCGCAGGATCACAGCGTTGCCGGATTTGAGGCAGAGGACTGCCGAGTCGACCGTGACGTTGGGGCGCGCCTCGAATATTATTCCGATGACGCCGAGGGGTACGCGCACGCGCCTTAGTTTCAGACCCTTCTCAATGGTGGCTTCAAGCGTTACTTCGCCCACGGGATCGGGCAGGTTTTTCACCTTAATTACCGCATTTGCAATCCCTTCAAGGCGGGATGCCGTGAGCGCCAGACGATCGAGCATGGATACGGACATGCCGTTTTTGCGGGCGGCGTCAAGATCGGCGGCGTTTGCCGCAAGGATTGTGTTTGTGTTTTCAATAAGAGCCTTAGATATTGCCTCCAGCGCGGCGTCCTTTGTCCCGCTTGGAGCCTGTGCGAGAAATACCGCAGCTTCTCTCGCGGCCTTTCCCATTGCTATAAGATCTGTCATATGCCCTCCTTCATAAATACCGTTCCGACGGACTCGCCGTCCAGAAGATCATACAGCTTTTCCATATTGGCGCTGTTTAGTATGGCCATAGCGCAGTCATTTTCAAAACAGATTTTTGCCGCGGCTATCTTAGTAACCATGCCGCCGGTACCGCGGTTGGAACCGACGCCGCCGGCGATTTCCTCAATATGTTCGTCTATCTCGGAAACGTGTTCAATGAGCCTAGCGCCGGGATACCGCGCGGGGTCTTTTTCAAAGAGCCCGTCGATATCGCTCAGAATAACGAGTCCGTCGGCGTGAGTGAGAGAGGCGACGATTGCGCTGAGCGTATCGTTATCGCCGAACTCGATCTCCTCAACGGCCACGGTGTCGTTTTCGTTAACAATGGGCATGGCGCCCATGCCCAGAAGGCTTTCAAAGGTATTCTGAACAAGCTCTTTGCGAATGGATTGCTCCACGACATCCCGCGTGAGGAGCACCTGAGCTACTTTGTGGTGATATTCCTTTAGCTGCTTGTCATACATATACATCAGCTCGCACTGGCCCACGGCGGCGGCAGCCTGCTTTTCCGGCAGGGTTTGCGGGCGCGCCTTTAAACCGAGCTTCGACATGCCGACAGGGATGGCGCCGGAGGAGACAAGGATAATCTCTCTTCCCGAGTTGCGTACATCCGCCAAAAGCTTGCACAGCCTCTCGAACATCCTTATATTTAACATACCCGTCTCATAAGTAAGCGAGCTCGAGCCCACCTTTATCACGATACGCTTTGCGTCTTTAAAGCTCTTCATCCGCCGTTGTCCTTTCATTGGAAAAAAGTTTGATATCACTTTGGATTATATTATATTACCTTTTTTTTTGCAAGGCTATATACGTTTGCCAAAATGCGCGCCGTATTGTATAATAACCGTAAAAAAAGTTATTATATGCGCATCTGACCACTCAGTGGACAAGGGCTAAAGTTGCAGCCGCAGCGAGGGACGGGCCGGCGGGCATATAGTAGCAGGTTATATAAGGAGATGAACATATGGAGGAAATGGGCATCCGCTATCATCATCCGGAACACGGCGGAGAAGAGGCCGAGCATGTTCACGGAAAGCATACACACACGCATAAGAATACGAAAGCGGTGCAGAATCGCCTGTCGAAAGCCATAGGCCATCTCGCCGCGGTAAAGCGCATGGTAGAGGACGGACGTGACTGCTCAGAGGTGCTCATACAGCTCGCGGCGGTACAGTCCGCGCTTAACGGTACCTGCCGGATAATTTTAAAGGACCACATAGACAACTGCCTCATCGACGCCGTAGAAACAGGCGATATGGAAGCGATAGAGGAACTGAATAAAGCCATCGATATGCTGATGAAGTAAAAAGAGGACACACGGCAAACGCTGTGCGTCCTCTTTCGGTTGACGAAGAACATTCTTCGTATTCTTTCGCTCATCGAAAGGACGAAGAGGCGACAGACGGACATTTAGACAAACAGAGGGCATCGGGCGCTTTCGCCCGATGCCCTCTGTTTGTTTGCGCAGAAGCATTGATATATGTAAAAAATCTGCCTGCGATAAAGGTCTATTGATCCGCGTCGCACTTTGGCTCTTCCATCTTACTGTCAACGGGAGCCGGTGCTTCAGCGGGAACCGGTTTTGGCGCTGGAGGGGCCTTCTTTACCGGCGGGGTCTTTATGAAGGTACCGGTGACAATAAGGTCTTTGGCGTCCTCCGCGACCATCGAGTATTCGCGCGTCATTTCGATGGCGCTTTTGGAACAGAAGTCCGCGCACATCTGGCAGAAAGTGCAGGAGGTGAGATCAAAGGACATAGTGATGCGGTCGCCCTCTTCCGTTTTCTCTATGGATTTAGTGATGGCGGCGGGAGAACACACTCTTATACAAAGGCCGCAGTTTATGCACTTTTCCGGATGAAACGCTAATTTACCCCTATAGCCCTCCGGAGCCTCCTTTTTTACAAAAGGATATCGCTCCGTACTTGGTTTTGAAAACAGCTGGGATAGGGCTTCTTTAAGAAAAGGAAACTGAAAGCTCATTATTTCATTTCCTCCCTCTTCTTTTTGAGTATCTGTGCGGCAAGCGCAAGGCCGTCAATTATGGCCTCAGGCTTGGGCGGGCAGCCGGCGACGGTTACGTCTACCTTGACGTGCTTGTCGAGCGGTCCGTCTATTGAATAACCACCCTTGAAGACGTTCCCGGATTTGGGACAGGAACCCAGTGAGACAACGACACGGGGTTCCGGAATCTGAGAGAGTGTCCTTGCCAGCCTGTCCTTCGACTGCGCGGTGATAGGGCCGGAGATGACCACGATGTCGGCGTGTCTCGGCGTACCAGTGAGCTTGAAGCCCATGCGCTCGGCGTCATACCTCGGCGTCACGACGGAGACGAGCTCGATGTCGCAGCCGTTGCAGGAGCCTGCGTTAATATGATATAGCCACGGCGATTTTGCCGTGCTGTTTGCGATCAGTTTCTTAAACATATCTCACCATCCTCAAAGTCCGATCCAGACGAGTATAAGGCTTAAGAGAGCAAGTCCCGTCACGATCCGCCAGTAAAACTTGAACAAGACCTCGACCTTGAGCCTCGCCGTGACGGCATGGATAAGCGTCATGCAAAGAACCGTTACGCAGGCGCAGACAAGGACGAGCAGAAGCGCGTCGACGGCGATTATGCCGGTGCCCGCGCCACCGAGGAACAGGGAAGAGAAGAGGGCCGTCATTATAAACATCTTGATGGCATGGTTGAGTTTGAACATGCCTAGGGGTGCGCCGCTATACTCTACGAGCGGACCCTCGCAAATCTCTGTCTCCGCCTCCGCTATGTCGAACGGGTGGCTACCAGCTTCCGCGGGGATTATGAGGAGCATCGCGATAGCCGCCGGGATCATGCTCCATTTGGTAATAAGTGAGCCGTAAGCTATCTGGTACTGCGTTATATCCGCCATGGAGAAGGTAAACCCGATGTCAAGGGAGAGGCTTACTTTTTTGGCGACAGTAAGCAGAACAACGATAAGCGGCAGTTCATAGGACATGATGGCGACCATTTCGCGCGATATGCCGACGCCGGCATAGGGCGAGCCGGAGGCTGCGCCGCCCATAATGATTGCGACGGCCGGGATCGTGAGCAGGTACAGTATAACTATAAGGTCTGCAATGCCGGAGAAAGCGGAGAAGCCGAACACCGGGATAAAGAGCGCCGTTACGACAAGGCTCACAAATCCGATGACCGGAGCTGCCAGATAGACCTTCTTGGCGGCGGCGCGGGGGATTATCGTTTCCTTGCCCATGAGCTTCATGAAATCATAGAAGGGCTGAAGGATGGGCGGGCCTATGCGCTTCTGCATTCTGGCGACGATCTTGCGGTCAATGCCTGCAAGAAGAAGCCCGGCGGCGCTGCAAAACAGAAAACCGGGGAAAACAAGAACATAAAAAAGTTTGAGCAATACCAATTCTGCCATTATCCTTCACCTCCTTATATGAATACGAACATATATACGATGATGACAGCCGACGCGCAGACCGCCCAAAGGGCATAGTCGTTAACGACGCCGCTGTGTGCCCCGTACATAAATCCAAAGTAATGCCTGAGATTATATCTGAGGCCCCAGAAGAGATCTGAACCGCCGACATGGGAACGTTCGTTCATTTCTCCGCCGAAAAAGGTATCATACTTGGAGTCTTCGGGTTCGGGAGCTTCGTTCATATCGCCCCGGGAACCCTTGCCGAGAAGAGCGAAGAGAGCGAATGCCGCGAGGATGACGACGAAGAGAATCAGCCAGGAGACGGGGTTCCAGTATCCGGCGAGGGCGTAGTTTGCCGAGGGGACCGTATATACAGTTCCGGTGGCTGAGTCAAAGTATCCGGATCCCATCATCTTATCGATATACTGGCCGACATTCAGAACGGCGTTGGTTGCGGGAGTAAGAAGGTAATCGGAAACGAATTTCGGTAAGATACCGGTTACAATGCAAAGTATTGCCATTATCCACATCGGTATACGCATGGAGAGCGGTGCTTCCTTGATATTCTCAAAATCTTTCGGGAGCTGGCCGAAGAACACGGATTGAGAGACCTTTATGAAGGAGGCGAGCGTCATAACAGACACGACGACAGCGATGATGGTGACCAGCGCGTAGCCTATGTTTCCTGTCTCAGCCGCCTTTTCATATGTAGCCTGATATATCAGCCATTTTGAGACAAAGCCGTTGAACGGCGGGATACCGGATATCGAGAACGCGCCGATGAGGAAGATGGCCGCCGTCTGCGGCATTTTCTTCGCAAGTCCGCCGAGCCTGTCCAAATCTGTCGTTCCGGCGGCATAGAATACCGCGCCGGCGCAGAGAAAGAGGAGCCCCTTGAAGAGCGTGTGGTTCATAGCGTGGTAGAGGCCGCCGGTTATGCCGAGCGCCGTGGAGAGGCTTATGGCGGTTATGACATAGCCTATCTGCGAGATGCTGTGAAAGGCGAGAAGGCGCTTGAAGTCATGCTGCGAGAGCGCCATCGTGACACCCACGAACATTGTTATCGTGCCTAAAAACACCATTATGAACTGCATGGAGGAGAGCCCCATGACCTGAAAAACAGTGTAGGTCAGCCTTATAAGGCCGTAAACGCCGGCTTTGTTCACCATGCCGGAAAACAGCATGGAGACGGACGCCGGGGCCGTCATGTACGCGTCCGCCGCGACGGGGTGGAACGGGACGATGAAGGACTTAATGCTGAAGCCCGTGAACAGCAGCGCAAAGGCGAAGATGGTCGTCGGATTGGATTTTTCGGCGAGGAGCGCCGCCATCTGAGCGAGATTCAGCGTATGGAGCTGCGAGTAGAGAAGTATCGTACCGGTAAGGACGAAGGACGACCCGATCGAGCCTATGACGAGGTACTTGAACGCAGCCTCCAGGGCGCCGTTTGAGTTGTTGCGGAAAGCGGTCAGCGCCACCGCCGCGAAAGTCATGATCTCTATCATGACGAACATGTTGAAGAGGTCGCCCGAAAGGACGAGACCCATAACGCCGCCGGAGAGCATGAGATAGAGGACGTAGTATTTCTCAAGTGTATCGTCTCTGGCGGTATATCTGAAGGAGTATATTCCGGAGAGCAGTACTGTGAGCGATACGAGGATGGCGAAGAAGAGGTTTAATTGGTCAACCTCGATGCCGATGCCGATGGCGTAGCCATTGACGGGCGCCCAGTTGCCGAGCCAGTAGGAAATAACCTGCCCGTCAATCATCACGGGCTTTATTAGGAGCGCTATGAAAAGGGAGGAGGCAACTATTGACGCGGTGACTATTATCCCGCGTAAAACCTTGTTTTTGCTGCCGAACAGGACAGTCAGAAACGCGCCGAGAAAGAGGACCATTATGGAAAGGATAGGTAAGTGTTGTGTCATCCTTTGATCCTCCTTACCTGATCGGCGTCGAGAGTGCCGTATTTTTCCTTGACTTTAATGACTATGGAGAGAGCCATGGCCGTTACGCACGCGCCGATGACGATGGAGGTCAGTGTGAGCGCCTGGGGTACGGGATCAACGAAAAACGCGCCGGGGTCGAGCTCGCTTATCGTGAATATCGGAGCCGTTCCGCCCGCATTGAAGCCGATGCTGACTATGAGAAGGTTTACACCGTAGTCGATGAGTCCCATCCCGATGACAATCTTAAGGAAGTTCTTCTTTATCAGAATGGTGTAAAGACCGAGGGTGATAAGTATTATCGAACCTATGTAGTTCACAAGTATCAAAACAGCTCACCTCACTTTGTTTCGTTCTCTTCCCCGTCTCCGGGGCCGAGAAGACCCAGCATGAGGAGAAGGAGGAAGGAGACGCCGGTCAGAACTTTGTAGCCGACGGCGTAGTTCATAAAGGAAATCGTACCGGCGCTGAACAAGTCACCGATATTGCCGTTGTCAAAGAACACGTTGCGGCAGAAATTCGCGCCCATAAATATGCCCAGAAGGGCCAGTGTCACGTAGCAGACCGCCGCGACGGCCTCGTTTTTTCTTATAAATTCCGGCTTAAGTGCTTTTGCCGTCGTGCCGTAACCGTAACCCAGGTAGAGGAGTATCGCCGCCGAAGCGACTATGACGCCGCCCTGAAAGCCGCCGCCGGGGCTTATATTGCCGTGCAGTATGACATAGAATCCGAGGACCAGCGCCAGGGGCAGGAAAACATCGGCCGCAGACTTAACTATGACGTTTTTGACTTCAATGTTTTTCTTCATGTTCGTCTTCAAGTGAACCGGCGCCCCCTTTCTTTGCTTTTCTGAGTATCGCCATGGAACCGGAGATGGCGGTTATGAGGATGAAGGACTCGCCCATCGTGTCGTAGCCGCGGAAGTCGAAGACGACAGCGGTAACCGCGTTAACGGCATTTGTTTTCTGAAGGTCCTCGTTCACGATTATAGAGGCGATGCCGTCGGCGTCGGAATTGTCGTAACTGCCGGGGTCTTTGTACAATGCGGTGACGTCGGTATCCGAACCGTTATAGGTCACGGGTTGGGTGAACATATAGATTACGCCGAAAATACCGAAAATAAAGAAAACGGCGAGGGACAGGATAGCTGTAATTTTTTTGGCTTTCATTTCTCCTTGTCCTCCTTTGCCCGTTTGAGTGCCACGATGAATATGACGGAGGTGAGGACAGCACCGACCGCGACTTCGGCTATAGCGACGTCGGGGGCGTGGAGCAGGATGAATTCCAGTCCCACGAAAGCACCGGTTACTCCCAGCGCGATTATTGAGGACAGGAGCTTGTCAAATACGACCGTCAGGACGGCGGCAACGATGACGCCAAGCATTACGAGAGTGTTTAGGATGAAAATGCCGTTTTCGGTGAAGAATTCAATCATTTGTATGATCCCTCCCGTACTCGTCACAGACAAACTTTTTGTCGGGTCTCACGCCCATCTTATATGCGGCCTTGCAAATGGCGTGTGAACTGATCGGGTTTGTCAGGATTGTGAATAATGCGACCAGAGCTATTTTTACGGCCATGACGGCACTGCCTTCGACCGCTACGGCATAGATGAAGGCCGCAACGGCAATACCGATGACGCCGAGGGTCGCGATGTTTGTAGATGACTGCATCCTGCAGTAGGAGTCCGGCATGCGGAGTACGCCGACGACTCCCGCGAGTGCGAAGAAAGCCCCGATTACGAGAAACGCGTCGATTATTAATCTTAAAGTATTGTTCATAGTCTTCCCTCCAGGTATCTGGCTATAAGCACCGTGAAGATGAAGCCGAGTATCGAGAGGACGAGCGCGATATCAAGGTATATGCTGCGCCCCGAGTAGACGGCAAACAAGATGAGCGTGCAGGAAGTGAGGATGTCTACGCAGTCGCCGGCGACCGCCCTGTCGACGACGCTCGGGCCCTTTGCGAGCCTTATGCTGAGAATGAGCGCCAGAAGAATATAGAACGCTCCGGCATAAATAAATTCGATCACTGCCATATCCTCCTTATCCATTTTTCAAGCGTACCCTTGATGGCGACTCCCGCCTTTTTTGGGTCGGAGGTACTGACGTCTATCCAGTGTATGTAATAGTAGGGCTGTCCAACCTTTTCCGTAACTTCCATCGTTATGGTACCGGGTGTCAGGGTGATGGAGTTTGCCAGCATCGCCTGTCCGTATTCGGATTTGAGCTCGGAGGGTACGCGGACGATTCCGGGGTTAATGGGGAGGCTTGGGGACAGCGCTCTTCTCGCGACGTCCCAGTTTGCCTTTATGAGCTCCCACATGAAAATAATGAGGGAATAAAAGAGGAGGACGATGAGCTTTACAGGGTTAAACAGGTAGAACGCTTTTTCGTGGATGAAGAATCTTGAAGAAAAGAGGGAGACCGCCAAACTAACGACAGCGCCAGCTATGAGTTCCTCATAATGCAGTGACCACGTTATGAGTATCCAGAAGGCGTAGCAGACGATAAAAGTTGAGATGACGGCCGGGAACTTGATTTTCTTCAAAGGAACACCTCCTTAACTTTGTTTTTTGAGTTTGTTTTCTATCTGAGAGCCGAGGAAGGCGGCGAGCTCGGGTATACCGGAGCCGTCTCTCGACGAGACACGGAAAGTCTTTACGCGGGGGTTTATATCAAGAGACTTCTCCTCGACCTTTTTGTCATCGAAATCGAAATAGCTCTTCATATCGTATTTGTTGATCGCGAGGACGTCTGTCGTTGCGAAGAGGAGCGGATACTTTTCAACCTTATCGTCGCCCTCCGGAACGGAGAGAACGGCGAGCCTATAGTCCTCGCCGATGTTGAATTCCGCCGGGCATACGAGATTGCCGATGTTTTCGATGAAAAGGACGTCGACCGAATCAAGGTCAAAAAGGGGCAGAATATGCTGGACGGACATCGCCTCTATATGGCAGGCGCCGTCCGTGTTCAGCTGTACGACGGGTATGCCCATGGCGGCCATCTTATCCGCGTCAATCTGGCCTGCGACGTCGCCCTCAATAACGCCTGAGCGGTATTTCGGTTCAAGTTCTTTGATAAGAGTGGTTATAAGGCTTGTCTTCCCGGCTCCGGGCGAACCCATAACGTTTATCATAAAGACGTTTTTGGCGATAAGATCCTCTTTTATCTCATCGCTCTTGTCCTCGTTCCACTCAAGTATCTGTCTTACTACTTTTATTTCCATTATTCTACCTCCAGACTGTCAACAAAAAATTCCCGCCCTGTGAGCATTTTTATATCGGAGGAACCGCAGACGGGACATTTTATAAGTGTCCGGCTTATTTTGTTCTGCGTCCCGCAGACGAGACATTTTATTGTGACGGGCACCTTTTCAATGATAAGTTCCGCGTTTGCGGCGACGGTATCGCGGCTCACTATGTTGAAATATTCCTGGATGAGCTGCGGTACGATACCGGAAAATTCGCCGAGCTTGATTTTTATCGAGAGGACTTTTAAAACGCTTCTCTTTTCGGCCTCCGACACCGCGATGTCCAGAATGCTCTGAGTTATGGCGAGCTCGTGCATATTATCTATCCAAACAAGAGAAGCATGGGTCTATGCTGGCGATTATGAGTCCCGCGTCGGCCACTGTATTGCCGCGAAGCATGACGGGTACGGTGGGCGCGTTTTTAAAGGTAGGGACGTGGATACTTATGCGGTGGTTGTTCGCGCTGCCGTTGGTGACAACTTTATGGACAAGCTGGCCGCGCGGAGCCTCGTGTCTTATGACGTATTCACCGGCCTGAACTTTCGGTATCTTGTTGCCCAGGTTTATCGGGCCCTCGGGCAGCATTTCGAGCGCCTGACGAATTATTTTAATGCTCTCATACACCTCAAGCACGCGGACAACCACGCGCGCAAATACGTCGCATGAATCGACGACCGGAATGTCAAACTCAAAGTCGTCATAAGACGAATAGGGGGCGTCCTTCCTGACGTCTATCTTCCTGCCGGAAGCTCTGGCGTGAGGGCCGACGGCACCGAGCTTTACAGCGTCTTCCGTCGTGAGTACGCCGACGCCCTTCGTGCGCAGGGCGATGGTCTTGTCGGAGACGAGAATGTCCTTAATCCTGTTCATCTGCTGCTCAAGTTTATCCAGCATGGAGAGAACTTTTTTGCGTTTTTCGTCGTCGATATCGCGTCTGGAGCCGCCGACTATGACCATACCGTAGTTCACGCGGTTTCCCGATAACTCCTCGAGGATGTCCATAACGGCCTCGCGTACGTTCCAGGTGTGCATGAACATGCTGTCATGGCCTAAAATATGGCAGGCAATGCCGAACCACAAAAAGTGTGAGTGCAGTCGCTCAAGCTCGGCCATTATGACCCTTATATACTGCCCCCTCTTGGGAACTTCAAGCTGTGCAATGTTTTCGACCGCCATGGAATAGGTAAACGCATGGGAGTGGGAACAGATGCCGCACACCCTCTCGACCAGAACGATGGTCTGGATGAAGTTTCTTTCGGTGGCTATCTTCTCTATACCGCGGTGGTTATAGCCTACGAAGACCTCGGCATCTTTTATTATTTCGCCATCGGTATAGAGCTTCGCGTGTATCGGCTCCTCGAGAGCGGGGTGGTACGGGCCTATCGGTACTGTATAGCTCATGTTATTCCTCCTTATCCTCTATATTCTTTTCCCGAAGCTCGGAGAGAGAGGTCACTATTATCTGGCCCTGTCCGTCCGTCATGTTATCCGGGAGGAACAGTCTTTTTGAGGTATCGAGTCCCTCAAATTCTATGCCCATAAGCTCATAGAGTTCTCTTTCGGGCCACTCGGCCGCGGCGGAGTAGACAGAAGAGATTGAAGGGAGTTTCGTCTGTCCCGTAACGTCATAGGACTCAATGCAGTTTCCTATTTCGTAGTCATAGGAAACAACATTTTTGTCATCATCATCAACGTAGCCGTGTATCATAACAAGCTGGCGGCCGTCAGCCAGCATTTTTTTTGCGGTCGGGATGATCTCTTCTTTGGAGATTGTAAGCTTTTTGTATTCCTGCATCCATTTCACCTCATATTCCTATATAAATCGCAATTCAAATTATTATATGTTAAGCGGTCTCCCGCTTAAACTCAGCAGATGCGCGGGAGCTGGGCTCCCGTGAGCTTTGCAAGTATGCGCGTCCCGCCGAAGGCGGTGCGCAGAAGGACATTTCCGGGGTGAGACCTCGTCACTGTGCCGATGATCTCGGCGTTTTCCCCTTCGGGAAGGCTGCGCATTGCGCATAAAACCCCTTCAGCCCGGTCATTTTTCACGACAGCGAGCATTTTTCCCTCGTTTGCGGAATATAGCGGATCGATTCCGAGCATGTCGCACGCGCCGGATACGGTTGAAGTTATGGGCAGCTTTTCTTCAAAAAGTTCTATGGTGAATTCGCTTCCCTCCATAAACTCGCACAGAGTCGTCGCGACGCCGCCGCGTGTGGGATCCCGCAAAACCTTAACATCACCGCCGCCGGTTTTTAATACTTCGGCCGCGATAGTGTTTAAAGGACGGCAGTCGGATATAACATCTCCCGAGAGACCGTTTCGCGCGAGCATGACGGCGACGCCGTGGTCGCCTATACTGCCGGAGACTATGACGGCGTCCCCCTCTTCAATGTTGTCGGCTGAAAGGGTTACACCCCGCGAAAAGCCTATGCCTGCGGTGTTAACATATATCCCGTCGCCGTGACCGCGCTCGACGACTTTTGTGTCGCCGGTCACTACCGAAACGCCGCAGTCCTTTGCGGTTTTTGCGATGGAGGAAACTATCTTCTGTAAATCAGTGAGAGGGAAGCCCTCTTCGATTATAAAAGCGAGACTCAGATATTTCGGCTCACCGCCGCACATCGAAATGTCGTTCACCGTACCACATACCGAGAGCTTGCCGATGTCGCCGCCCGGGAAAAAGCAGGGTGAGACGACGAAGCTGTCAGTGGAGAAGATCAGTTTGCCGGCACCCTCAATAAGCGCACCGTCGCCCAGGGCGGAGAGCGCCGCATTGTCGAACGCCGGGACGAGTATTTCTTCTATGAGCCGCGAGGTCTTTTTGCCGCCGCTTCCGTAATCGAGCGTTATGAGATTATCCATATTGCACCTCGCTCAAACGGTATTTGTAGGCGGCTGAGCACGCGCCCTCACCGGAGACCATGCAGGGGCCTACGGGATCTTCAGGTGTGCAGGCTTTTCCGAAAAGCGGACAACCCCAAGGCTCCAGTTTGCCACGGATGACGTCGCCGCAGCGGCAGTAAGTATCTTTTCCCTCTCTCCCGGAGACTATGCCGAACCTTTTGGCAGCGTCGAAAAACGAATACTTTTCGTTTATCGCAAGGCCGCTTTCAGGTATTAAGCCGAGGCCGCGCCAAGAGTCGTCGCACGGGATGAAGCATTTGCGCATTATGCTTTGGGCGAGAAAATTGCCGTCCATTGTTACGGCACGGGTATACTCATTTTCGATTTTCGGGCATTTATTTCTCAACTGACGGAGCAGCAGGAAAACAGAGGTGAGGATGTCAAGCGGTTCGAAGCCCGCTATGACGGCCGGAAGGCACAGGTCGCGCGGTATGAATCGAAATCCCTCTTCGCCGATGATTGTCGCGACATGGCCGGGACACAGGAAACCGTCTATATCAAAATCCGGCGATGACGCCAGCGCGCGCAGTGCGGGCTCAACTGTCTTCAGCATGGAGAGGACTGTAAAGTTTTTGATGCCCTCGTCCGCTGCGGTCATAATGGCTGCAGCCGTACCCGGGGCTGTAGTCTCAAAGCCGACACCCAGAAAAACGACCTGCTTTTCGGGGTGACTTTTCGCGATCTCCACGGCGTCCACGGGGGAATATACGATAGTTACGTTTGCACCCTCGGCGCGGCGGTGCATGAGGCTGTCACCGGGGGTGCTTCCGGGAACGCGAACCATGTCTCCGTAAGTGGTTATCATAACACTTTTGTCTTCGGAGAGTTCCAGAACGGCGTCTATCGTGCCGGCCGGCGTCACGCAGACGGGACAGCCGGGGCCCGAGATGAGGCGGATGTTTTTAGGGATCATCGACCTAATGCCTGACTTCGCTATCGCCATGGTATGGGTGCCGCAGACCTCCATAAGCTTGACCTCGCGATCCGCCAAATCGTCTGCGGTATCATTTATTGCGGCAGTGATATTTTTAACTTCTGTCGGGTTTTTGAAGTCAACGGAGAACATTAGAGACCTCCCTTATGGCCTCAAGATTGAGACGCGCCTGCTCTTCACCCAGTTTTTCGATGGCAAAGCCCGCGTGCGCAATCACAAAATCGCCGACAGAGAGGTCTTTAATAAAATCCACACGAATATTTCGCTTTATCCCGTCAATTTCGCCGACGGCGGTGTTCCCTTTTATTTCAACCACACGGAGCGGTACGGCAAGGCACATTCTAATCCCTCTTTTCTGCTATGACAGCCTGTCCCAGTGATATCCCCTCGTCGTTGCAGGAGACGCGGGAATGTGTGCAGACAGTCAGGTTTTGCGCTTCGAGCGCGTTTTTTAATCTTTCCAAAAGGTATATATTCTGAAAAACTCCGCCGGAGAGGCAGACGGTAGCAAGTGAGGTTTCGCTCGATATTCTCCTACAGACCACAGCCGCCATGGCGACGAGCGTGTCCATGAACCCTGCGGCGATAGCGCCTTTCGGTACGCCTGCGCGCAAATCAGAAACGATGGCGCGTATCATCGGACGGTAGTCAAACACAATTATTCCGCCGTCGTCGTAAAAGGCGAGTTCATAAGTGCCGCCCGCTTCGGAAGCGGCGCTCTCGAGGAGTATGGCGCCCTGCCCCTCGTAGGAGGCTTCGCGCTTTATATCCAGAACAGCGGCTACGCCGTCGAAAAGGCGGCCTATGCTGGTGGTTTCAGGGCAGTTTACCCCACTTTTAAGCATTGTCTCAAGTATAGAGCAGTCTGTATCAAAAAAGTTTTCGTATCCGGCAACGCAGGCGTCGCGTAAAAGCGCGTAGCCTATCCTCCAGATACTTTTTACGGCTCTGTCGCCGCCTGGGAGCGCTATCGGCCTTATAGTGCCGAGCCGGGCAAAATCGGCATAGCCGCCGGTAAGTATCTCCCCACCCCAGGCCGTACCGTCTGTTCCGTAACCGGTGCCGTCCCAGATAACGCCTATGCAGTCGCTGTCCAGACCGTTATCGGCCATGCAGGAGGCCATGTGCGCGTGGTGGTGCTGGACTCGGATCAGGGGGAGGGTTTCAGCTGAGGCTCTTTTCTCGGCATAGGCTGTGGACATGTAGTCCGGATGCAGGTCACAAACGATTTTTTTGACTCTTATATCGAAAAGCCGTTCAAAATGCGATATCTGCTCCGTGTAATTATCAAAGGTTTCAACGTTTTTGAGGTCGCCCATATGGCCTGAGAGAAAGAAATATCCACCCTTAGTCATGCCGAATGAGGCCTTCTGTTCGGCGCCGCAGGACAATATACCGCCCAGGTCGTGATCGGTTTTTATCGGAAACGGGACATATCCCCGCGACCTTCGAATAGGATAGTCGCGTCCTCTGAAGAGGCGTATAAGCGAATCATCGCACCGGACATTGATGTCTCGGTTGTTCAGCAAAAACCCGTCGGCAATTCCGGAGAGCTTCTCAAGGGCCTCGCCGTTCTGATAGATTATCGGGAGATCGGAGATGTTGGCGCTCGTCATTACGAGGCATTCGATATCGTCGCCCATCAGAAGATAGTGCACGGGTGTATAGGGGAGCATGACGCCCAGATATCCGTTCTCGCTCAGATGCGGATTTCCGGGCTTCCGCTTTTTGAGGAGCACGATAGGGCGGCGGAAGCTCTCAAGCCGCGCTTTCTCTTCCTCAGTGATGATGCAGAACTTTTCGGCGGCCTCAACGCTCCTGCACATGAGTGCGAATGGTTTTTCGTCGCGCCGTTTGCGGCGGCGGAGCTCAAGTACCGTCCCGGGTTCATCGGGAAGACAGGCGAGGTGAAACCCGCCGAGTCCCTTAACGGCTATAATCTTTTCTCGAAATAGATATCCGCGCGCCGTCTCTATGGGATCGCCGGAAATCTTATTGCCGTCTCCGTCGAGAAAATAAAGTTCTGGCCCGCATATAGGGCAGCAGTCCGGCTGTGCGTGATAGCGGCGGCTTTTAATGTCGGAATACTCCGCTTCGCATTCGGGGCACATGGAAAATGCGTTCATCGTAGTTCTTCCGCGGTCATAGGGGACATCTTTTATTATGGTGAAGCGCGGACCGCAGTTCGTACAGTTGATGAACGGATAATGGTAACGCCTGTCCGAAGGGTCGAAAAGCTCATGCAGGCAGTCGCCGCAGATGCCAACATCCGGAGAAACAAGGGTCTGCATGGCCTCTGCCTTGGTGCTGGGGATGATGCTGAAATCAGCGTAGCCGCGAAGTCCGTCCATAGGGGTTACGGAGACGCTCTCGACATCCGCCAAAAGCGGTGCGCGGAGCTTTACGTCGGAAATGAAACGGTCTATGGACTCACTTTCCCCCTCAAGCTCAAGCTCCACTCCTGAGGAAGTGTTTTTTACGAAGCCAAGGAGGCGGCATTCCGAGGCCAGCCTGTGCACAAACGGGCGAAAACCCACGCCCTGAACCACACCGCATATGTCTAGATGTATCCTAACCACACTATATCACCGACTGCCGAATTTTGAAAGTAATCTTGCATAATTGGCAGCTTCTATTATCTGTCAAAGTCTGCATATTTTGGCTGAAAACCATACTTTAACTGAATTAGTATAACACGCCCGTGCATAAAAAACAACAAAAAGACACTTTCTGAAACAAGTTATTTTTTTAACGATATCACGATTATACTGCTCGGAATGGCAAATAAAAAATGACATTTTTGCATAAAACGATACAAAAACGTCATTTTTCAAATAAAAGCAATCATGATTTTATGCGCTGACTTATTCGGTAATCACATTATCCCTTTGAATTCTAAATTTGTCAGGAGAAGGAATAAATTTGAAGGAAATACATGCAGCAACGGCATAGACAAACAAAACCAGAAACGAGAGAGGATAGGACCCGAATTTTGTCTGAACAAGACCGACAACCAATGTACCGAGAATAGATGACATAACGCCTGAGGTCAGGATGATGCCGAAATTTTTATTGTAGTTTACCGGCCCGAAATAATCCATCGGGAATGCGGAACCGCAGGTGGCAACGCTCCCGTAGGAAGCGCCCGCCAGAAACAGCGCGACAATGAGAAGGCCGGTCATTTTGAATTGCAGTGACACAACCAGCAGAACCGTAGCCGTGAGAGCCAGGATGCAGACGAGCAAAAAAGTTGTTTTAGCGCCAAGCTTATAATAGAGCTTTCCGAAAAGCGTCCTGAAGCCGCCGTTTCCTATTGCGACGGAACCGGTGCCGATGACGCCCATGGCGGGGGAGGCACCCGTATACGCGGTCAGTACCGCGATGTTGCCTATAGTCGTGACGCCGATTGTCATGACAAAAAGGTGCATAAGAAAATAACTCCTGAAACAACCCGTGCGGAGATCTTCAAAAAAACCGTGGGAATTACCGCCGCGCTTCCCGCTTCCGGCGATATAATCCGGCGGGAGGTGCACGGTAAACGCCATGACGGCCATGAGGACGAAGAAAAGGATCGAATAGCAGCGGAAAGTTGCTCTCCAGCCCAGAACGGTAATAGCGGAGGAGATAGGCGAACCAAGAATAAAGCTGCCCAAAGCAAAACCGGTCAGCATGATGCCGGAAGCAAAGCCTATTCTCTTCATGAACCACTTGTTGGCCGTATTCATTACTGCAAAATACGCGGTCCCGTTAGTAAAGCCGTTCAAAACGCCGTAGGCTATGTAAAAGGAAAGGAGGTGCTGCGCGGAGGCGCACACGTTGAAGCATATCAGAAAGGCAGCGGCGGAGATCAGAAGAATCCTTCTGAGCGGGAATCTGGAGACCAATAAGCTCCCCGCGAAGCAGCCTGCGAAGAAAAACACCATCATAAGGGTGAATATGAGCGATGTCTGCGACCGGACCCAACCCATGGAACTCTCTATCGGCTGGACAAAGAGCGACCACGTATATGCAATGCCCAGAAACATAGAGTTTAATGTCCCAAGCGCGAGCTGCAGGTATGCACGTCTGTTATCCATATGGAAACTCCCGACTTTGGGTCCGGCACGCAATATGCGCGCCGGACTCCGTTTTATTGGACAGCTCAGAACCTTGAATAGGGGTCGTTGCCCGCTGTTATCGTCTCGGTTATGGCGTTCTTTATCGCCCAGTCACTGAGTTCCTGACCGATACCGGGGAGCTCCGGCACTGTATAATAGCCGTTTACCGGCTGATAGTCATGTATGCAGAGGTCAACATTTGAAGGCAGGATGGAGACGGCATTGTGCTCGTGAATAACGAAGTTCGGCATGGCTGCCTCGAGATGGAGGGTAGCCGCCGTCGCGAGCGGGCTTCCGCAGACGTGAAGCTGAACGCCCACGTCGTAGGTATGCGCCATGTCGCATATCTTTTTGCCCTCTGTTATACCACCGGTGTTGTGAAGGTCGGGCTGGATAATACGCAAAGTGCGGTCCTCGAAGAACTGCCGGTAGCCCCAGCGGGAATAACTGCGTTCACCGGTGGCGAGCGGAATGCTCGTTTTCTCGGCGATGGCCTTGTATAGGTCGGGGTTTAAGGGCTGCGTGGGCTCCTCGCAATAGAATATCTTTAGCTTTTCAAGTGCCTGACAGAGCTGGATGGCACCGGTCGTGTCGCATAGAGAGTGCAGCTCGAGAATGATGTCCATATCGGGGCCGCCGGTTTCGCGTATGGCGGCCATGCGGTCATAGTAGAGCTGCATACGCTTGTTATCGATGATCCCGTAGTTGTTCCAGTTCATCCAATGACCGTCGAGGTCGTAGCCTATCGGATCGACCTTGACGGCGTCAAAACCGTCGTCAATGGCTTGCTGACAGGAACGGGCGTAATCCCCGGGCGTTATACAGGGATAGGACTCCCTGCCCCAGCCAAACTGGAGCTGGCTCGCATAGGCTCTTATTTTTTTATTCACCTTGCCGCCGAGAAGCTTGTACACCGGGACGCCCAGCGCCTTGCCTTTTATGTCCCAGAGGGCTATGTCGATGGCGCTCATACCGGAGAAGATGACGCCGCCGCCGCCCATGCCCCAGAATGTTATGCGGTGCAGAAAGTTCCAAATGACCTCGTTTTCCATCGGATCCATGCCGATTATGAGCTTTGCAAAGTCCTTGCAGATGCCGAAAGCCGCGTCGTTCGCGTTGCCGTAGCATAGTCCGGCTTCACCGTAACCGTAGATACCCTCGTCAGTGTTGATCTTGACCACGATTGGATTCCACGCGGCGCCTTTGATGGTAGCTTCAGTCTTTGTCAATTTCATGACGTCGATGCTTGTAATCTTCATTGAAGACAGCCTTCCTTCACTATACAAATTTGGATATTCATACATTTTTTGCGACAGCTTTATTTTTTGTGTGGGAGTCGCCCGATATATCCGCAGCAGGCGGCTCCTTAATTATTATAAAGTTTATCATTTGGATCGAACACTGTCAATTAATACGTAGTCTGCAAATTTGCGTACTTCGCATGCAAGTTTGCAGCGCTGGAACAACCAACCGCAAAAAACAAAGGCACGGCCATATGGACTGCCTTTGTTTTTTGCGGTTGGTTAGGTGAATTTACGACGCTGTCAAGTCAGGACTAATTGAAGCCGCCTGGTAAACAGTTTTTATGGCAGAGGGTTCTTAATCAGTGACTGGTAGTTAGGCGTAAGCTGATGGCTCTCCAAATGCTGATAGCTTTCTAATGTAGTTATACCATTGGGCCGGACGCTTAGCGTAATTCTATCTTTTCCGACAGAAAGATGTGGCCCTACATACGGGAACACCTCAACGGTGACTGTAAAGCTCGAACTGTAAATTCCCTCTCTAACGCGCTCTCCCCCATGAATCATAATGATTTTTGAACCATAATAGGGTACCACGGTGGGTTCAATGGTTAAATAGGGTTTATAAAAGTTGTTTACAGCATCGCTGATTGGTGGCATTAACAGTGTAACAATAATATTATTCAGCCTTGCAGGATCGTCTGCTGCCGTGTTGTCTGCCGCTTTCGCGTAGCCGTTATGCAAGCTTATCATTATTAAGACTATCAATACAGGAAACAAGACCTTTTTTGTTTTCAAATTTATCACCGTTTTTATTCTCTTCGGTTCCTGTAAAAATATGCCCGCTTACACATCTAAAGGGTCTGAGCAATTTTTGACTTTATTGCCCTTATGTTTGATGAAAACTCACGCCGCCCGATTCCTTTTTTATATCCGTACTCGGTGACTCCAAGTTTCTTTTCCTGTTTGTCTTCCGTTTCCTCCCCGTTCTTTGTGGTCTTGCAATACACCAAGTTAAGTGCATGGTCAATATGCGAACTTGCGCTCTACCTAAAAAGGGATGGACGACATATCAATCAGCGTGTTGATGCAGGCGTTTAATCCCACGCTTGTGCTTATTGCGCAGTCTTTTATTTTTCGTCAGGCGCATATTTCATCACGTCTCACGACTTATCCAATTATGTACGCGGCGTTTTATAAGTATGCAAAGCAAAAACCCCTGCAACCACTAAGATTGCAAGAGTTTTTATGGTGGAGACTGGGGAACTCGAATCCTCGACCTCCTGCGTGTGAAGCAGGCGCTCTAACCAGCTGAGCTAAGCCTCCGTAATTGTAAAACTATTATATAATAATATTTAATAAGAGACAAGAGAAAATTTTGTCCCCGCAGGACATTTTCGTCCTGCGGGGTGGTGACCCGTACGAGATTCGAACTCGTGTTACCGCCGTGAAAGGGCGGTGTCTTAACCGCTTGACCAACGGGCCGAAAAATGCGGGGACGGAAATCCCATCCCCGCTAAGTGGTAGCGGCACCTGGATTTGAACCGGGGACACTGCGGGTATGAACCGCATGCTCTAGCCAACTGAGCTATGCCGCCATAACAGGCAGATGTTATTATAGTTGAGGCTGGCCTGCTTGTCAAGTGGTTTTTTTAAAGCGCATAAGGCCGGACGATAGGGAAGAAATATTAACAAAAAATCATTAATATCTACAAAAATGAATTTGACAAGCTGCCATTATAAAGATATACTGACTAGTGTGGTTGGATAGGCCAAAATGTGGTAATAAAGTGCCAACTGCTCTGATTAAAATTTTTGTGAGGAGATCGTTTCTATGGAGTACAAAGTTGATAAACTTATTAAGAAGTTTGAAAACAACGAACTAATTTACGGTACCCACACTTTTCTCGGAGGAGGTACTATTACCGA
This sequence comes from Oscillospiraceae bacterium, assembly GCA_050253535.1. Lineage (GTDB taxonomy): Bacteria > Bacillota > Clostridia > Oscillospirales > Oscillospiraceae > JBFWIW01. The sequence goes on along the minus strand of JBFWIW010000024.1, from coordinate 16,915 downwards.
GATGTATGGTAAGGTAGGCTTCGACGTTGTGTGGATTGACGGCGAGCATGGATACCTTGACCAGAAGGACGTTCTCAACGCCCTTATCGGTGCGGATACCTCTGATCTGGTTTGTTTTTACCGCGTCCCCTGGAATGATCCTGTACTTGCAAAGCCCATTTTGGACATGGGCGTTCACGGAATAATCTTTCCGATGGTCAACACCAAGGAAGAGGCAGAAAAGGCTGTTGCGGCCTGCCGTTATCCGCCTGTCGGCGTGAGAGGCTGGGCTCCAAGGCGCGCTTCCGGTTACGGCACGATTCCGGGTCCCGTATATGCCGAAGAGGCCAGCAAAAAAGTCTGGTGTCTGACACAGTGTGAGAGTATTACCGCCGTACATAACCTTGACGAGATACTGCAGGTCGAAGGCCTTGACGGTATCATTGTCGGACCCTGTGATCTTTCCGCTTCCATGGGCCTTCTGCCTAACACCGGTCACCCAGAAGTAAAGAAGGTTCTTGACGAGATAGCACAGAAGTGCAAAGCTGCTCACAAGCTTTTCTGCGTTTCTATGGGCGGTGCAAACGAGGAAGTTCTCACCGAGTGGGCAAAACGAGGAGTTTCCATTTTGTTCCTGAACGATGAATCAAACTACCTTATGGAAGGCGCAACAAGCACGTTGAATCTTCTCAAGAAGGTCAGTAAGAGCAAGGTCTGATTGTAAAATATTTTACATATTCGATAGATAAGGCGACCCCCCGCTATATAAGCGGGGGGTCTTTTAAACCGAAGAATAGTATTACCTCTCATATACGGGAAATTTAATTTCAAATTAGTGCGCGTTTTGTGCGCGTGTCGCAGGGGAGGCCTATATTGAGAAAGCTTATCCTTTTTGCCGGCGTTGTGGGGGTCTCTTTTTCCGCCATTTTCGTACGGTATTCGACCACGCCGCCCATCATAACGGCGCTCTGCCGAATGGCTCTGGCCGCTCTCATAATGCTGCCTTTTGTACTCCTAAGGCGCGGCGGCGAGTTCAGAAAACAGAAATTGACGGATATATTGCCATGTGTGCTCAGCGGAGTGTTTCTGGGACTGCACTTCTGCGCATATTTTGAGGCTCTGGAGTATACAAGCATAGCCGCAGCTGTCACGCTTGTGGATACGGAGATGTTCTTCGTAGCGGCAGGAATGTTTATCATATTGCGCGAAAAGGTTGCGGCAAAGTCATGGCCGGGAATGATACTGGCATTTGTTGGCAGCGTCGTTATAGCGCTCTCCGATGCCGCAGGGGGCAGTTCGGTGAAGGGCGATATTTTCGCTGTTGCCGGGGCTGTTTTTATGGCGGGGTATACGGTTATCGGGCGGCTCACGCGCAGGACGATGTCGACCGCCCTGTACACATTTTTCGTCTATGCCTCCGGCGCTTTGACTCTCCTCTTTATATCGCTCCTGTGCGGTGTAAAGTTGTTCGGATACGGGATAGTTAACCTATGGACAGGCCTCGGCATGGCTATCGTATGCACGCTCCTCGGCCACAGCGTATTCAGTTGGGGCCTCAAGTATGAGAAAGCGTCATATATAGCCGTAATAAAGCTCTTGGAGCCGGTTTTTGCCTCTATTCTGGGCGTTGTGCTGCTCAGTGAGTATCCGCGCTTAACGACGGTTTTAGGCGGTATAGCTGTCATTGCCGGTATCTGGTACTGCACAATTATTGCGGGCAGGGAAACGAAAAAATAAGAACAGGGTATCATATGACACCCTGTTCCCAGCTTGTCCAAAAACCTTGTCTTTCGACAAAATACAAGAGAAGATCTCGGCGAATCTCTGGAGGTGCCGCGCATGTCGCCGGAAGATTTGTGATTGCAGAATTTCTAAAAATCGATCACGCACACATAATGCGATTTTTTTAGAAATTCTTTTGCGCAGCGAAAGGACGTGAAGTAATCTGGGCCATTTCAATACCCTGCTCCAAAGTAAATTTCTCAGTGGATAACGACGCCCTTCTGGAGAATGATATTTGCAAAGGTTGCAGTCTCGCCCGTTGCGACTACAGCGTAGCATTTTCTGGCCTCTTCATAATAAGCAAATCGCTCTACGAACTGTATGGCACTTTTGCCGCGCTCGTCGTACTTTGCGATGATCTTCTCGTACTGGGCCCAGATGGGGCAGGGCTCGTTTACACCGTCGCAGCGCTCCATGAGCTTCACGGGCTGCGTGATGAAATTGTCGAGAGGGAAGAGGGTTAAAATCGCGTCCAGAATTTCGGGGACTTTGTGCCCGTCGAGTCTTACGATTTCGGCATCGCCGAATTTTGCCGTGCTGGCAGCCGGGAAATTGCCGTCACCAATGCAGAGACAGTCGCCATGGCCCATTTCATGTAAGATCTTGAGAAGCTCCGGAGATATGATGTCGGGTATGTTTTTGAGCATATTTTATTCTCCTTCGACATTTTTGTAGGACGAACAACGGAAAGAAGCCCGCCTCCGATTTATTTTACAATACCACATAAAATCACCCCATGTCAACGCCGGAGGAGGAAATATTTAGGGCTTTTACGGGCGAAAAAGTTTGATTTTCGAAACGGCCTATGATATGATTTTTTTGATTTTTCCGCAGAATGCAAGATGATACTATTTCAGATATAAGGAGTGTTAATATGGAAAACAGTAAGCTTATCAGAGATATCTATATGCGCGACGAAGGCGTTTTTAAGCTGATGCCCGTTTTCGTTCCACGCCTTTTCTCCTCTCCCGGCAGACGCCTGCGTCTTCATCCGGATGATTATTTTGCGCTCGGCACCGCGCGCGGCGCGATTAAAGAGAGGTGGTTTTCTTCCGTCATAAAGTGTAATAACGGCCCACTCACGCAACCCGACGAAGGATTGAGCTATGTCTTTTGCGGCCCTTCGAAAGAGGATAAATTCGCACTGAGGGACGCGGTAACAGAGCTCGGAGCGGCACTGATCGGTGAGGATATGATGGAAAAGTACGGTACGTGGCCGATGTACTCCAAGTTTTTTGATTACGATGTTGCACTCTTCCACCATCTGCACCTGGGTTTCGAGGATGCGGCGAGGATCGGCGTTCTCGGAAAGCCGGAGGCCTACTATTTCCCGCCCCAGTACAATAACTACGCGGGCAGCGCCCCATATACATATTTCGGCTTTGACCCCGACTGCACGAAGGAAGAGGTCCGCGAGAGGCTTCTGCAGTACAAAACCGGAGACAACCGCATTACCGAGCTCTCCCGAGCCTACCGCATCCAGCTCGGCACCGGCTGGTATACACCGCCCGGAGTCGTCCACGCGCCCGGTTCCTATCTCACCTATGAGCCGCAGTGGAACAGCGACGTGAATTCCGTCTATGAAAACGTCGCAACCGGCGAGGTCTATAATTATGAGTTCTTGGTCGAAAACCTGCCCGAAGACAAAAAACTGGATGTCGACGCCGTCATGGACCTCATGGATTGGGAGGCCAACATCGATCCGAACTACAAGAAGACCTATTTCCGCCCGCCGCTTGTCGCCTCGAAGGAAGAGGGCGTCTATGTTGAGAAGTGGGTCGTCTACGCGACGCCCTATATAGGCGCGAAAGAGCTTACCGTTTACCCGGGGCAGGAGGTCGTCATTAAGGACTCCGGCGCCTACGGCTGTATTCTGACGCAGGGCCACGGCACAATAGGAAAGCATGACTGCGAGACGGCGGGAATGCTCTGCTACGGTCAGCTCTCGGCGGACGAATTCTTCGTCGGTAAGGAGGCGGCTGCAAAGGGCGTACGTATAGTCAACAAATCGCAGTGTGAGCCTCTCGTAATGCTCAAACACTTTGGCCCCAACCACCCCGAAATGCCTCAAATGTAAAAGAATTGACAGGCGTCTGCGCCAATGCAGCGGAGCAGACGCCTTAATCCTATATATTTAAGTTTTTTAATAAATACTTTGCGAAAGGGAGGTCTGTTTTGAAATACTATCTTGGACTTGACAACGGCGGGACGCTGACAAAGGCTACTGTCTATACATCGGACGGCTGCGACATGGGCACCGCTTCGGTCTCTACAGCGATGATTACACCGTTTCCCGGCTTTGTCGAGCGCGATATGGGTGAGATGAAGGCCGCAAATTTCGAGGTGATACGTTCCGTATTAAAAAAGTCCGGGGTCGACCCGCGCAATATCGCGGGCGTCGCCGTCTGCGGGCACGGCAAGGGCCTTTACCTCTGGGGGAAGGACGGCCACCCCGTGAGAAACGGTATAATATCCACCGACAACCGCGCGTGGGAATACCCCGTCCGCTGGAAAAACGACGGCACGGAGGAGAAGGTCTTTCAGATATCCTGTCAGCATATTCTCGCCTCCCAGCCCGTGTCGCTGCTCGCGTGGCTGCGCGACAACGAGCCGGAGAGCTTTGAAAAAATAAAGTGGATATTCGAATGTAAGGACTTAGTCCGCTTTTATTTAACCGGGGAGGCGCGCGCGGAGCTCACGGACTATTCAGGAGCCAACCTTATTAACCTCCATACGCGCGAATATGACGATGCGCTTTTGAAGCTCTTCGGACTCTCTTCACTCAGGGACGCGCTTCCTCCGCTCTGCCAGTCAATGCAGAACTGCGGCGGAATAACACAGGAGGCGGCCGAGGCGACGGGTCTGCTGCCCGGAACGCCGGTAGCGGGCGGCATGTTTGACATCGACGCGTGCGCCATGGCAGTCGACATAACCGACGAAGCGCACATCTGTGCCGTCGCCGGGACATGGAGCATAAACGAGTATATCCGACCGGAGCCCGTTATGGACGGCAGCGTGCTGCTGAACTCGTTATACTGTATGCCGGGATATTACCTGGTGGAGGAGTCGAGCCCCACATCGGCCGGGAACAACGCGTGGTTTATAAAGACACTTTTGCCGGAGCTTAAAAAAATAAAGGAAGCGGAGGGCAAGACGCTTTACAGCGAAGTGGACGCCTGGGTCGAGGCCATCCCTCCGGAGGAGCTTACGCCGGTGTTTTTGCCGTTTCTGCTCGCGAGCAACGTGCGCGCGAACGCCATGGGCGGCTTTATCGGCCTGTCGGCCTATCACACGCGCGGCCACCTTGTGAGAAGTGTTTATGAGGGCATCGTATTTTCACATAAGTATCACATAGACAAGCTGCTCAAGACGCGAAAAGAACCGCCGAAATCGATCAGGCTTGCGGGCGGTGTGGCAAACGCCAAAGTGTGGGTGCAGATGTTCGCGGACGTCCTGCAGCTGCCAATCGAGGTCGTCGGCGTGAAGGAGACCGGAACGCTCGGCTGCGCCATAGCCGCCGCCGTCGCCGCAGGGGAATACCCGGACTATAAAACGGCGACGAGGAATATGTGCAGAATATCGCCCGCAGTCCTGCCGGACAGATCGAAGGCGGACATTTATGCGAAGAAATACGGCATGTATCTGAAGGTAATAGACGCGCTGGACTGCGTGTGGGATGACATGTCGAAAATGCAGACGGAGGGAACAAAAAATGCTTGAACAGCTGAAAGAGACGGTGTGCAGGGCTAATCTGGAGCTTCCGCGCTACGGATTGGTCACCTTTACGTGGGGGAACGTATCCGGCATTGACAGGGAGAGCGGACTCATGGTGATAAAGCCCTCGGGCGTGGATTATGACGTCATGAAGCCGGAGCACATGGTAGTCACCGACCTTGACGGCAACATCGTAGAGGGGAAGCTCAACCCGTCGTCTGACACAGCGACGCATGTCGAGCTGTATAAGGCTTTTCCGGAGATTGGCGGCATCGTCCACACGCACAGCCGATGGGCGACGATTTTCGCGCAGTCGGGCATGGGCGTGCCGGCCTACGGTACGACTCAGGCGGACTATTTTTACGGCGAGATACCCTGTACGCGCCGTATGACGGATGGCGAGATAAACGGAGAATACGAGAAGGAGACGGGCCTTGTCATCGTGGAGCGCTTTCGCGGCCAGAGCGCCGCGGACATGCCCGGCGTTCTGGTGCACAGCCACGGTCCGTTTTCCTGGGGAAAAGACGCGATGAACGCCGTCCACAACGCCGTCGTTATGGAGGAATGCGCCATGATGGCCTGGCACTGCAAGGCCATGAGCGGCAACACGATAGAACCCATGCAAAAGACGCTTCTCGATAAGCATTATCTCAGAAAACACGGCGCTAACGCCTATTACGGACAGGAATAGAGACTTTGGAGAAGAATATGAAAAATTACCTTTTGGGTCTCTATGAAAAGAGCATGCCAAATACCCTTTTAATAAAGGAAAAGCTGGCCGTTGTCAAAGAGTGCGGCTTCGATTACCTCGAACTCTCGATTGACGAGACCGACGAAAAGCTCTCGCGGCTCGACTGGAATCTGGCGGACTCTGAAAAAATAGTGGGGGCGATGTTTGAGACGGGCGTTCCCATTAAATCCATCTGTCTCAGCGGCCACCGCCGTTTTCCGCTAGGCCACCCGGACCCCGCTGTCAGGGAGCGGAGTCTTGAAATTATGGAAAAAGCCATAGTATTGGCCTGCCGGTTAGGCGTACGCGTAATCCAGATCGCGGGCTACGACGTCTATTACGAGGCGGGTTCGGAAAAAACGCGCGGTTTTTTCGCTGAAAACCTCGCCGCCGCCGTTGAGATCGCCGCGAAATACGGCGTAATCCTCGCCTTTGAGACGATGGAAACGGAATTTCTCAACACCGTCCAAAAGGCGATGTGCTGGGTAAATAAGATAGACCTGCCGTATCTTCAGGTATACCCCGACATGGGCAACCTCACAAACGCCGCCGTGCTGTATGGGCACAACGTGACGGACGACCTAGAATACGGGCGGGGGCACATTGCCGCCGCGCACCTCAAAGAGACTGTGCCCGGCGTTTTCCGCGAGGTGCCGTATGCAACGGGCCATGTTGATTTTGCCGCGGTCACGAAAAAGGCGCTGGATCTGGGCTGCCGTATGTTCGTCGGCGAATTCTGGTATGTCGGCCAGGAGGACTGGAAAAAGACCATCCGCGAAAACAGTGCTTTCCTGCGGTCGTATCTGGACAGATAGCGTAAACATTGATACTGTTATAAACGTGAAACCGCCCTCTATGAGGGCGGTTTCACGTTTAACTAAAAATTAAGTGATTAATAAAGTTTGCTGAGTCCGATTTTACGTTCTACGATATAAAGCACAATAATCGCCGCAATGATAAACAAAGTTGCATATGCGGAAATCAGCGGAGTAAAGGATTCGGTGATGTAAGAATATAATCTCAGCGGAAAGGTAACAGTCTTAGCACTCTTCATAAACATGATAATCACGCACTCATCAAAAGCAACGACAAAGGAGAAAACCGCTCCTCCAAATATTCCTTGACGAATACATGGCAGCGTCACATAAAAAAGCGTTCTTATCGGAGATGCTCCAAGTACTACAGAGGCTTCCTCAAAACTCGTGTCCAACCCTACCAGACTGGCACTGACAGTTCGAATTACATAGGGTATTTCAATTATAGAATAGGTAAGGCACAATTTCCAGTAATCTGTGAATATGCCTCTGAACAGAGCAAAATATTGCAGGAATGCCACAGCGCTGATAATGGTCGGAATCACAATTGGCGAAAGGAAAATCATTTGAAAGATTCCTTTGGTACGGGAATTCGATTTCCAAAACCACAGGCTTATCATAGTGCCCAGCACACAGGCCAGAATGATACTGACTGCTGCAATTTCAATACTGAGGATCAGAGATTTTGAAAATTCGACATTGGTAAATGCGTCTTGAAACCAATGCAATGTAAACCCTCTTGCGGGAAATACAACCCGGTTTGTGTCACTGAACGCCGTACAGATCACAACCACAAGAGGCGCAAGAAGGAGGAAATAAACAAACATACGAAAAATGAAGCCGGCGGCTTTAGTAATTTTCATTTAGTTCTCCCTTCAGGCGCTTTTGATTTCCGGTCAGTTTTTCAACCAGGCTGCCTGAATTTGTAAGTACCATGGTTACAATCAGGAAAATCATTGAAATAGCTGACGAAAACCCCCAATCGTAGATATACGTGGTCTGCTGATATAAAAGTGTCGTCATTGTGATAATTTTTCCTGCGCCCAGCATGACCGGCACCACAAATGCCGCTGTGTTCAGCGCAAACACCAGCATAAAACCGGAGATCACGCCTTTAAATGTAAGCGGAAGAGTTACGTGAAAGAAGGTTCTCCAAAATCCGGCTCCGCAGACATAGGAGGCCTCTTCTACGCTTCGGTCAATATTTCCGATGGGTCCGGCTAGGATAATGATCATGTACGGAAGACCGCAGTAGATTAGACCGACTTCCACTGCAAAATATGTTCCGCACGACATTAAGGTCATAAGTCCAAATAGCCGCACCGTGATCGACACCCACAAGGGCAGCATAACCAGTACAGTGACCGCGCTTCTGGCGCGCCCGTGCATCCGGCTCAGATGATATGCTACCGGATACCCAAGTATCGCGCAGAGAATGCCCGATAAAAAGCTGAGCCCTACGGTCTTTCCCAGAATGCCCCAATAATAAAGATCGGATAAAAACTTCGTATAGTTTTTCAAGGTGAAACTGCCAAGCGGCTTATTGACACCTATGAACTCAAAGAAGCTCATGTATAGCGTTTTCAGGAGTGGGAAAACAAAAAAAATGACAATGAAAATAAGCGGTATCAGCAAATACCAGATGTTCACATACGTCCATGTGTCTTTTTCCCTTTTCATAAGGTCCCCCTTTCTATCCGGCTTATGCCGCCGTCAATCCGTGAAAAGGAAAAAATGCCCTTTTCACGGATTAAACAGCAGACATTATTTAAAATTACGGTTCCAGAGATCAATAAAGTCGGCCTTCACAGGCTCGAGCTTCTCGGAATCCATATAGAGCAGCTTGGAAACCTGCTCCTGCCCATAAGGCATGTAACCCTGCAGCTCTTCCGCGACCTCGGTCTTGGCGTTGGAAGGCGCATAGTAGTTGTTTTCAGCGTATGCTTTCTGCACTTCCGGGCTCAGCAGGCAATCCAGGAATATGTAAGCCAGATCCTTATGCGTGGAACCACTGCTGATTGCGGCCAGGGAAGTCATGGCGATCGCACCCTCTTCCGGCTGGCAGAAGGCGACATCATAGCCCTCTTTCATAAGGCTTATAGCACGGCCGTTGGTCTCCACTGAAATAACGATATCACCGGAAGTAATTGCGCTTTCTATATCGGAATGCTGGCTGGCATAAACGCCGATGCTGGGCTTAAGCGCTGACATCTTCGCAAACAGGTTGTCCCAATTATCGACATCGGAAATGACAGTGCCCTGAATACGGGAAATGGCTTCCGCAAACTCAAGACCGCCGCCCATGCTGTAGTCAACCACGCCGACTTTGCCGTCAGCATAGGCTTCATCCCACAGATCAAGCCAGCTTGTAGGTGCTGTTTCAACCAGGTCTGAACGATATATGATACCATAGGTGCCCCAGTTGGTCACGACTGCGTTGTCATACATAAAAGCTTCATCATATAAATCAGCGGCGTTTTCCAGCTTGCTGAAATCAAGCGTCTCCAAAACGCCCATCTCTGTTCCCTGCACAACTTCGGTACAGTCAACATGCAGGACATCAATGGAGGCCGCGTCACCCTCGGTCGCAAGCTGCGACAGGGGAGCACCACCACTGACCACTTCAACTGTTGCGCCCGTCATCTCTTCAAACATGGGGATCGCATAGTTTCTCATAGTCTCCTCATAAGTACCGCCCCATGCCTGGACAACCAAAGTTTCGCCGGAATAGTCTGTTTCTGCTGTAGAAGAGGCCGTGCCGGAGGTGCTGTCTGCAGCGGTAGAACCGGAAGTGGAAGATACGGACGCGGAAGAACCGCAGCCGGTCAGGACGCCTCCCAACATTGCGACAGCGAGCAATAAAGCTATAGTCTTTTTCATTTTCATTTTTCCCCTTTCAAGAAATACATTTATCTATCCACCAGGACCAGTTCATTCTCATTCAGCTCAAGGAAAACCGTATCGCCCTCTGCGCAATGCCCTGAGTCTCTGGTATGAAGATCGACTTCAAATTCTTTGCTTTCACCGCAGTCTACTATATATCTGACCGTAGAACCGAGATATATCCGTGCCATTACTGTTCCGCGAAAAATGTTCCGCCCGTCGGATTCGGTACATATCCGAACATTTTCCGGTCGGATAATCAGAGAAACCTTAGCGCCTGCGGCGACATGCTTTTCCGGAATCTGTTTTATGAAAATTCTTTTTCCGCTTGCTGAGGCAACGCAGATATCATCTGCCGCGACAGACTGCACAGTTCCGTCAATAAAATTGGCATGGCCGACAAAACCCGCAATAAATCGTGTTGCCGGTCTGGTATACAGATAGGCAGGCTCTGTGATCTGTTCAATCTTTCCGCCGTTCATAACCGCGATCCGGTCTGAAATTGTCAGCGCCTCTTCCTGGTCATGAGTGACATAGATAGCCGTGATATCCATTTTTTTTAAAAGATTCCTGATTTCCACGCGGGTACTCTCCCGCAGCTTGGCATCCAGATTGCTCAAAGGTTCATCGAATAGCATCACCTTCGGATTCACGATCATCGCCCGCGCAAGAGAAACGCGCTGCTGTTGCCCGCCGGAGAGCTGTTTCGGCAAGCGATCCTCCACGCCATGCAGTTGGACGATTTCCATCATTTCTTCCGCTTTTTCCCTGAGGACCTTTTTATCACGAATCTTCCGTGTCTTAAGTCCATAAATAATATTTTCATAAACTGTCAGATGAGGAAAAAGCGCGTAATTCTGAAATACCATGGAGATATCGCGTTTGTAGGGCGGAACGCCTTCCATATCCTGACCCTGTATGCGGATTTTCCCGCGCGTAGGTTTAATCAGGCCGGCAATCATGCGAAGCGTCGTTGTCTTTCCGCACCCGCTTGCGCCAAGAAATGAAACAATTTCGCCCTTCTCGATCTGTAGGTTTACATCGTCAACTGCTAAAAAGTCTTTATACGTCTTAGCAACATTGGTTAGCTCTAATTGGTACTCCACACCGGCACTTCCTTTCCACATGCAAAAAACGCTTGCCAAATGATCTATAGTGGTGTAATATAAAGAAATAGAATGACGTTACATACAAACATGAATATCATGAATGAATAAGGGATAAAAAAATGAGCATTCTCAAATATAAAGCTCTTTTGACTGCAATTGAAGAGCAGAGCCTCACCCAGGCAGCTGCCAAACTCGGCTATACACAGCCGGGAATCAGCCATATGATCGCCTCGTTAGAGCGTGAAGTCGGTTTTCCTCTTCTTATTCGCACGAAAGAAGGGGTATATCCTACTGAAAACGCTAAACAGCTGCAATACTACATGCAGCAAATTGTTACAACCGAAAACGCACTGGTTGAAACATCCAATAAAATTCGTGGTATAGAAATTGGCGTTCTTCGAATCGGCACTTACTGCAGCACCTCAATTCAGTGGCTTCCTTCTGTGATTTCAGACTTTTCCTTGTCCCATCCCAACATTACGCTTCAGGTATTTGAGGGATTCCACGGAGAACTGAATCAGCTGTTGATTGACGGTTCCATAGACTTAGCCTTCATGTCTCCTCCGGCTCCGGTGAATTACGATTTTATCCCGCTGGCTGAAGATCCGATTCTGGCTGTAGTCGGCCGGGACAATCCGTTATCACAGAAGGAATGCATTGATCCAAAGGAACTGGCAGACTATCCGTTTATCATACCTGACGAAGGAGCTGATGAGGATGTCTGGTCAGTTTTAAATGCGGAACATCTAACGCCTCAGATCAGGTTTCGTATCAAGGGAGATATGACAATGATTTCCATGGTCGGAAACGGATTGGGCGTGACATTGTTCCCACGGCTCGCAATCGTTTCCTCCTGCGCCGATATTGTTACAAAGCCGCTTTCCAAACCGTACTCTAGAACACTTGGAATTGCGCTTCGTTCCGCAAGGCATGCATCACCCGCGGCAAAAAGCTTTATTACACTCACAAAGCAATTCGTCAGCGAGATGACGTGATAGTACAATAAAGTGTAAAATTGTAATAAAAAGCGGCAATATGACATTATTAAACGTCGCCATTGCCGCTTTGCTGATTGTATTATATTGCGGCGCCGGGTCTTTGTCAACAGACATTTTCCCGGCATTTTTGCAATATTTCCATTGGCAACTTACATTTATGACCGATAAACTTCTGCAATGTACCTGAAAATTTGTTAAAAATGATCGGAATTTTATTAAAAAATTTATATAATTCCGACAATATACACAACTTGCCGCATTTTTGCATCTTGACATTTGATTCATCTGAAATCCTGTTATATCACACATAAGTGAATGGCATGCAGAAATCTTATACATAAGCTTGCATTCAAAAGATTTTGTTATAGAATGGAGGTAATTCAGCAGCGGGCAGCAGCATCGCCTGTTTCCCAAAGGAGGATCTAAGAATTTTGGAGAAATTAGTGATAACAGGTCAGAATCTGGTTTTAGAGCAATTTGCCGCAGTATGCAGAAAAGACGTCGCAGTTGAACTGTCTCCTGACGCGGCGCAAAATATTAACGAATCCCGGTATGTGGTTGACCAGTTGGTGGACCGAAAGGCGGTTGTTTACGGCGTAACGACCGGATTTGGCAAATTCAGTGATGTTGGCATTTCCCCGGACGAATGCAAAACGCTGCAGCGAAATCTCATTATTACCCATGCAGTCGGCTCAGGCGAACCGTTTTCCAAAGATATCACCCGAGGTATTATGCTGCTGCGCGTTAACAGTCTGGCCAATGGTTTTTCGGGCATTCGTCTGTGCGTCGTTCAGACTTTAATAAATATGCTGAACAAAGGCGTCACACCGCAGATTCCTCAGAAAGGCTCTTTGGGCGCGAGCGGTGACCTTGCCCCTCTGGCGCATATGGTCCTTCCCATGATCGGCCTGGGGACAGCGGAATATCAGGGTGAAATTCTCCACGGAGAAGAAGCGATGAAACGTGCCGGCATCCCGACAGTCGAACTTTTGGCAAAGGAAGGCCTCGCGTTAATAAACGGGACTCAGGCAATGACCTCAGCCGGTGCGCTCACCGTCTATGATGCGCTGGAGCTGCTTGCTATTGCCAATATTGCGGCAGCCCTGAGTTTTGAAGCCAACCACGGCGTCATTGATGCGCTGGACCCCCGCATTCACCGCATCCGACCGCACGAAGGGCAGATGCAGACAGCAAGAACGCTGCTCCGTCTTTTAAAAGACAGCAAAAATGTTACTCGGCAAGGTGAAATTCGCGTGCAGGACGGTTATTCCATCCGCTGCGTTCCTCAGGTGCACGGCGCAAGTTTGGACGCATTCCAGTACATAAAATCCAAAGTAGAGATCGAAATGAATTCCGTTACGGATAATCCCATTATCCTGAAAGATACATGCGAGGGTATTTCCGGCGGGAACTTCCACGGTCAGCCAATGGCAATCAGTTTCGATTTTCTGAGTATCGCGCTCTCGGAGCTGGCCAACATTTCCGAGCGCAGGCTTGAGCGCCTGGTCAATCCAACAATCGGAGGATTCCCTCCGTTCCTGGTGAAAAACGGAGGCCTGAACTCCGGTTTTATGATTGTACAGTATTCCGCCGCTGCGCTGGTCTCGGAGAACAAAGTGCTCGCTCATCCGGCAAGCGTGGATTCCATCCCATCTTCCGGCAATCAGGAAGACCACGTCAGCATGGGGACTATTGCCGCGCGCCAGGCTAAAGAGATTATGAAGAATGTGCGCCGCGTGCTTGCTATGGAACTAATGTGTGCGTGTCAGGCAATTGATCTGGATGAAAACCGCGGCTTGGGGCAGGGTACCGCTGCCGCATATGCCGCTGTACGCAGGGTCTGTTCAAAGCTGGAAAACGATCGGCCACTGTATGATGATATCAATCACTGCGAAGAAATTCTCATTGACAACACCTTGCTTTCCGATGTAAAAAAAGCGGTTGGCGAAACTTTGATCTAAGAAACATTCCGCATCAGAATGGCTATCATAACAATCATTCGTTTGATTTATGTATAGAAAGCAGATACAATATTGTTAATTGGAGCACACACAGATTTTTCGTTGCTCAGCACTACTTAATGGAAAGGAACAAATTATCATGGCGAATAAAAAGATTGAAATTATGATCGATGACGTCAGACTTGTTGCAGAACTATATGCGGACGATGCCCCCATAATCTGCAATATGATATTGAACAACCCCGGCCAGCGTGCAATTATTCAGCACGCCAAGCTGAATGGTCAGTTGTTTTTCGGCACGCTTCCCTATGCCTGCGGTTTTGAAAACACCTGCCGCGGCGGCGACCTGAAGACATTTGATCTGGCATATTATCCCCCGCGCAATCAGCTGTGCTTCCTGTATGGTGTCGGAACAGACGAACCCCTTCCCATAAGCAAAATCGGCCGCATAATTGAGGGAACCGAGGGCCTGCAGGTTATCGGCATCCGCAATTGGCTGAAGCAGGGCAGCATGATGACAATCGTGGGCGAAATCGAATAAGGAGGAACAAATCATGGACTTTAAAGCTGCAATTGACAAATTCGAAGAGCGTCGTCTTGCTATTTGGGAGCATATGCCGCAGGATGTTTACAATCTTAGCCAGGGAATTGTTCCCGGTGACACTAACGTATATGGCCAGTATGTTACAACTATGCTTTATGCCGATTCGGAACTCAGAACCCTGTGCGACGAGGTGCTTTTTTATCTGGTCGAAACCGCCAAAGAGGGCAACGTGGATATGGCGACGCTGATTGCTTTTGCGAAGAAGTTATTGGATTACAAGCAGAAGTTTTTTGTATTCACAGGCGTGCCTATGGCATCCGAGATGCTGCGCATGTATCTGGAGGCGCTTGACAGCCTTCAGAATCTCCAGCAGTTCATTGACCTGACGAATGCCGCACTCAAGTATTTTAACCGCCACCACATGTGGGTAGATTTAATAATGCCGTGGGGCGTATACAACGGTTTTGCGAAGCAGGACTTTTCTAAGTATCTATAATTATTATTTAAGCAATTAAAAAATTGGGCATGGCAATATTGCCATGCCCAATTTTTATCCCTTATAAAGTATCCGCAAAAATTTCTTTGTTAACCTGTTCAAACGCGGCCCTTCTTTAAATCAATTACACTTTCTATTTATACTGTTATTCCATTAAAGGGGAGACAGGATTTGCGAGGGGATTTTTTGCCCCGTAAGAGAGCGGGTTACCACCGTAGATGACGAGAACACACAGGGAGGAAAATTACTGCCGAGATATCCACCCTTTAGTGGGATAACAGTATTAAATATACCTTCAGAAAAACTGCGGCACCGCTTAATTGCCGGTGTCTTCAAAGCACTTTCTCAGCTTTTCCAAAGCCTTTTTTTCTATTCGGGAGACGTATGAGCGGCTTATCCCGCAGATGGCGGCAACCTCGCGCTGAGTGAGGGGATGTTCTGAACAGATACCGTAACGCATTATCATTATCTCACGCTCACGCGGGGTGAGCGCTTGGTTTATGAACGCGTGCAGTTGTTTAACTGTCTCCAGGGAGCTAATGTTTTCGAGCATATCGTCCTCGACGCTTATGATATCCATAAGTGAGAGGGTGTTTCCGTCCTTGTCCGTATCGATGGATTCAGAAAGTGAAAGGTCCCCGGCCGTTTTCCGGAGACTTCTAAAGTGCATTAGTATCTCATTTGCTATACTCTCCGTTTGGCTCGGGCTGATATCAGCCGGTTTTATCGCGGGAAATTGAAACCGCCGCCCCGCCGTTGTCGCCGCCTGTTCCATAAAGGTATATATGTATGTTTTCGCCGTCCCAGACGATTTTTTCTATAAACGCCCTCAGGGCGGCTCTCTTTTGTTCTATATCCATTTCGTCAAAGGTATCTCTGAATGACGATAAAAGTCCGCGAACTATTTCAAACTGAATATCCGGTAGCCCGCTGTTTCTCGCAGTGTTTTCCAGTTTTGATATGCTGCGCTCAATATTCAGACCTTTCTCGTGAAGCTCATCGATCTGTTTCAAGATGTAGGTTTCGGCAGAAGTGCCTTCAGCCTTCGATAGAGATGCTGCGAGTGATGAGATTTCTTTGTCATTTTCTTCATGGGATTTTCGCAGCTTTAAAAGCTGTTTATTATAATCCTGTTTTTCGCCCGACAGATTTTCCGAACTGTCTTCAAGCTGCCTTATAAATTCAAAATTATCGGCGGAGAGCTTCTTGATTTCACCAGAAACCTCCTTATCGATAATGTTACCGCTGGGATTTTTCATGTTGCAGCCCACACAGCGGCTTTTTTCCTTAAGCTCACACAGATAATTAAAAAGCAGCTCGCCGTTAGTGTCTCTGCGTTGACTTAATTTGGGACGCATATAGCTGCCGCAGTTTCCGCAACAAAGCAATCCCGAAAGTAAAGCCGTTTTGCTTTTGGGTTTATGATAAGACTTTGATTTATTCTGCTCCAACAACTTCCTGGCACGAATCCAGTCGGCTCCGCTTATTATTCCCTTATGTTTGCCCACTGCAACGATCCATTCACTTATATCGCGTATCTCATTGGCCTTTCCATATTTTTGGATGGTCTTATTATAGGCCATAACACCGTGACTGCCGTCAAATGCGGCTTTTTCCGCAAAAAGATCGATATCCTGATCAGTGAAGTAACGGTAAGCGTCCTCGTCGGCTGTCATATAGACTGGATTTTCAAGGATATTTTTGATGGTGAAGCGATTGAAATATCTTCCGTTTTTGGTCCTGTGGTTATTATTCAGCAGATACGTTTCTGTCTTGGTAAGCGAACCGGTTTCAAGAAACTTGTCATAAATGAGGTCAACCAATATGGCCTCCTCATCTATCAGCTTCAGTTTATAGGCTTTACGGACTTTACCGTCAACCGTAATTTTATTAACGGCTTCGGA
>JBFWIW010000023.1:20606-39323 GCA_050253535.1 Oscillospiraceae bacterium | reverse complement strand
GGAATCCCGTCTCTCAAAATTACACTTGGCGACAGCGTTATACTTGAGCAGGACCTGAACGGCTTTATCGATCAGATCGCGGCGAAGTTTCCGCCGGGGCAGGAGAAGGTTTCATCGGAGACCTTCGATGATATGTGCCTCCGGCTTGAAACTCAGGAAATTGAAGTCCTGCTGGTCTTTAACAATATTGAAATCAACATTAATCCCAATGACGACATCATAAGTTACTGGCTGAACCTGAGTATTTTGTATATGAACGAGAAGCTTTAATGTTTAACTGCATGCAAAAAGAAGCCCTCTCTAACAGCGGACTTCTTTTTTGTTCTAAACTCATAATGTGCGGACACTATGGTCCAACCACAGTGTTAATGTGGAAAGTATGACGCTTCCTCCCGAAAACATGCAGGCTATTATTGAATAGCTATCGCATAGAGCTATACGCCGTGACATAGGAATTTTTCAGGGGGGGGTTAATATGATAGATATCAACCGCTTCAATTTTCACAGTATGTCCTCTTTTTTTGCTTGTTTTCATGGGCTTATGGCCTTATACTACCATGGAAGGGCAGCAATACAATATCCTTCAGCCGACATAAGGCGTTTCCGTACTCATAGCTGGGAGGAAAATACATGGCATTTGAAATATTAAAGGCAATAATTTTTGGTATAATAGAGGGCATTACCGAATGGCTCCCCATAAGTTCCACGGGTCACATGATTTTACTTAACGAGTTCTTGCGGCTTTATGTGAGTGACGAGTTCTGGGAGATGTTTCTGGTAGTTATTCAGCTCGGCGCGATTCTGGCGGTCATAGTGCTGTTCTGGGCAAAGCTCTGGCCCTTCGGCAGTAAAAAACACACAGAGCAGAAAAAACGCATATGGGCGCTCTGGGGTAAGGTGGTGCTCGCGGTAATTCCCTCCGCGGTCTTGGGCTTATTTCTCGACGACTGGATGAACGCGCATCTGTATAATTACATAACGGTTGCGGCAGCGCTTATATTTTACGGAGTCCTTTTCATAGTAATCGAGAGAGGACGCGCGAAAACGGAACTATCAAAAGAAAACACTTCCGACATTGGTCTTAAAACGGCGTTGCTTATAGGGCTATTCCAGTGCCTTGCACTCATCCCGGGTACATCGCGTTCCGGTTCCACGATTTTGGGAGCGATCCTCTTGGGCGTTTCCCGCACTTCTGCGGCGGAGTTTTCGTTTTTCCTTGCTATTCCAACTATGGCGGGCGCGAGCTTATTAAAGACAGCGAAATTCATTTACACGGGGGTCGGCGTTACCGGGATGGAGTGGGCAATTCTGGCGGCAGGCTGCGTTTCGGCGTTTATTGTGTCGGTGTTGGTAATCCGCTGCCTTATGGCCTATGTTAAGCGGCATACATTCTCAGCGTTCGGAGTGTACCGTATAATTCTGGGCGCATTGGTTTTTGCGTATTTTATCATTAAAATGTAGATAGTATTGCCCGGGGAATATACTTATAAAAATAGCCGTCCTCTCTTGAAGCAGGAGAGGACGGCTATAAAAAACTTATTTTTCTTCCGGAGCGACCAAAATGCCGCCGCGGTTAGCGCTGGATGCCAGGGCACGGTATCTGGCCATGTAACCCGTGACCTTCTTAGGGGTGTAGTGCCACTCGGCACGGCGCCGCGCGAGCTCCTCGTCGGAGACATGAAGCGTAAGCTCTTTCTTGTATGTATTGAGGGTTATGAGATCACCGTCCTTTACAAGTGCTATGGGACCGCCTGAAGCAGCCTCGGGAGAAATGTGGCCGACAAAACATCCGTTATTTGTACCGGAGAAGCGGCCGTCGGTTACGAGCGCAACGCTTTCGCCGAGGCCCTGCCCAATCATATGCTTCATTATAAAGCACATTTCCCTCATGCCAGGTTCACCCTTGGGTCCGCCGTAGCGGAGGACGACGACGTCGCCGGCCTTTATTTTAAGCGCGTTAACTGCGGCAGAGGCCTCTTCTTCGCTGTCAAAGCAGACGGCACGGCCGGTAAAGTCCTTCATACACTCGGGGATGCCGGCGGGCTTGCAGACGGCGGTATCGGGCGCCAGATTTCCGCGCAGTATAGCAAGGCCGCCTTCGCCGAACGGGCGGTCGAGTGGCCTTATAATCTCGTCGTTGCAGGTGGGATAATCGTATACATAGCTCTTGATATTTTCACCCACGGTCTCACCGGTAACGGTCATGGCATCAATGTTCAGTTTGTCCTTTAGGTTTTCCATGACGCGAGGAACACCGCCGGAGTAATAGAAGTCCTCCATGACATAGTCGTTGGTGCCGGCTGGGAATACACGGGATATCTGAGGAACCTCATCTGAGAGGCGCTCAAATTCCTTCATAATTACGTCGGGATCATAACCCAACTCGTTCCCGAGCGCCGCAAGATGAAGAACACCGTTGGTGCTGCCTCCTGTTGCCATCAAGTAGGAGATGGCGTTCTGCAGGGACTTCATATTGAGAATATCGGTAGCCTTTATTCCGCGTTTTACGAGTTCAACGATTTTAACGCCGGAGGCCTTGGCGTGGCGAAGCCTTTCACAGAAGACGGCCGGTATTGCGCCGCCGCCCGGCATTTGGAGACCGATGGCCTCAGATACGCAGCTCATGGTATTGGCAGTTCCGTAATACGCGCAGGAGCCGAAGGTCGGCAGAACGGTATTGGCAAGATTAAAGACTTCCTCAAGGGAGAGTTTGCCGGCCTGATACATGCCCTCTGCCTCAATAACGGCAGTCTGTTCGGATTTGGGACGGCCGTTGAACGGGGGGCCGCCCAGCATAGGACCGCCGGTTACGATCATTGCGGGGATGTCGCAGCGCGCTGCAGCCATCATCATTCCGGGAACAATCTTGTCGCAGGAGCCCAGCATGATGAGCCCGTCGAACTGGTGATTCTTGACCATGAGCTCGATGCTGTCGCAAATGACGTCACGCGTGGGCAGAACATAACCTGACTGTGTCGCGTCGCACACGCCGATGGTTCCGAATTCGACGGGTACACCGCCGGCCTGGCAGATGCCGTGCTTTACGGCGTCGCATACCTGGCGCAGGTTCATATGTCCCGGGCAAATCTCGTTAAAAGTGTTGGCTATGGCGATGACCGGTCGGTCGGTTAGGTCGTCGATGTCCCAGCCCATGAGCGGGAGCATCATCCACTTACCCATGTGTACGCCCATACCCTTTTCGGGGTCTATTTTTTTAATTGACATTTTGTTCCCTCCAAAAAATCAAAATACGCTACCAATTGTAACACAGAGTTTGTGCTATTACAATGAAAAGCCTCGGCCATCGGCTTATAAGTTGTCTCTGTCCGATAAGAACCAATACGAACATTAGGAGGGACTGAGAACTGTACCCTGTTTTGTAAAAGATTTTGTGTATCAGATGCCTGACATAAAGAAAAATGTTATTGACAAAGCGCGGTCATTTTGTTATTATAAGGTTCGCTGATGTCGCGGGACGTGCTGGTGTAGCTCAGCCGGTAGAGCAGCTGATTTGTAATCAGCAGGTCGGGGGTTCGAATCCGTCCACCAGCTCCATTTTTTGTGGACTGGCAGGCAGCCGATATTCCGCACACAGAACTAAATACGGAGGAGTTCCCGAGTGGCCAAAGGGGGCAGACTGTAAATCTGTTGTCAGTGACTTCGGTGGTTCGAATCCACCCTCCTCCACCAAAATAATAACGACAGAAATCATTGAGAAAATCTGGATTTTTGCCGTTATTATTTTATATATATTTATAAATCGAAATGAAGCAACAATTGAGCTCGTTAACGAAATTACTAACGGAAACAAGCTGCAAAAGAGCCGGAGAGGATTATTAATACCCTCCGGCTTTTTTAGATATTGACCGCAACGCCTTAGCGAAGCGGTACAGGATGCAGCCCGCGCAGGTATACATCACGGTCACAATTTTTTTGGCGGTTAACCGAGCAGCGCCGCCCGAGTCTCAGCTCCGACAGCACCGTCTACCGTCAAGCCTTTCGCGCCCTGATACGTATTTGTCGGCGCTTAATCCGGCCTGTCCGCACCCACAATGTATTTGAGTGCGCTGGTGCGCTCAAATACCGTACCGCCGTTATCGTCTGATGTGGTTACGTTTACGTGATGCACTCAATCATCGTTATGGTATTGCCGATTACGCTCTCGTATAAGCCGTGGAATATGACTTCGACCGAAAATTATCCGGTTGGAGTCATATTTTCAAGAATGCCGACTGTCATGCAAAGCGGCGGTGATAGTCTTCCAAAACACTCACTCCTTTTTGCAGACCGTGATCCGGTTACGGCCACCTTTCTTGGAGCAGTACATTGCCTCATCAATTTTTTTCGCCATCTGTTCTATACTGAGTTTTCCGTTAATCTCTGCAATTCCTGCGCTAATCGTTACATGGTAACGGTCATCTTTTTCCCCGTTTTTCAGAGAGTCCATAAACTGGCTGAGAATGCGCTCGGCCTCCTCGGGTTCGACTGCCAATATACCGAAAAATTCGTCCCCGCCCCATCGGGATGCCACTCCATATCCATTTATTGCTCTCCGCAGATTTTCCCCGACCTTCGCAAGGACCACATTACCGAACATGTGTCCATATGTATCGTTAATGTCTTTAAAATGGTCAATGTCGAACATGAAAAGCGTCTTTTTTTGTTCGTGGTGCTTCCGGGCGAATGTCAGATACTTTTTAAGGAACAGCTTTCTGTTCCACAGTCCCGTCAACTCGTCCGTATTCTCTATTGCTATCATACGTTGATTGTAATGGAGAAAAACAGTTGTTGTAACCGTAATGCAGGCCACAAGTGAAAGAAGCATGAAAATCACATTACTCTTTATTCTCTCTTGGAACGTGCTACTGATCGAGTTGGTGTCTTTCTCCAACACCAAGTACCAGCCGAGGGTAGCGTCATACTTCGTTATCAGGCATTTCCTCTCGCCGTCAGAGGTAAACCACTGCATTTCGGGTTCATCGGATTCGTTCATCTCAATCATTTCTTCGATTCCAGTGCGCTCAGCCAACTCGTCTTCACTCACGAAAATATCGGTGTCGCCGGTGAAAGAGTTCTCGGAACCGCCAACATTGATTATATAAACCGACAGGTCGTAGTCTTCCTCATAGGAGCGAATCGTAGCCTCTATGGATGAGACCTGGAGTCCTACTCCGATCACGCCCAGGAGTTTGCCATCGTTGTCCTCCACGCGGAAGTTAACGAATACGGTAATGTTATTGTTATTTGCCTCATTAGTGTCAATCTCCAGATCGTACTCATGGCCGGATTCAGTAAAATTATAATACCAGATATCATGATCGTCACTTTTTGAAATCATCTTGTTCAAGCCGTCCTGATAATAATAATTACCAGTCTGCTCCGAGACGCAAAACACTGTTGTATAGTCGTATTTCAGCTGATAGGCCTTTAAATAGCTGTACAGCTGTCCCAGGTATGTATCTTCTCCGTCGTTTTTTGACTCCTGTGAAAACCATGCTTTCAGAAATTCATCGTTTGCCATTGTCTTGGAGACCATTACCGGCTTGGTCATGGAGTTTTCTATGTGCTTTGAGATGTCTATATCCGCAAGACTTAGTATGTTCTCCAAATGTTTTTCCGCCAGGTTTTGGTATGCCTTTGTATCCCTATATACTATTCCGGTAAATCCGGTTATAATAAATAAGATAATGATCAGATTGCTGATCAGCAGCATATGCCTTTTCATTATCGACTCCCTTAAGATTTTTTAATTTTACTGTGATCTGCCAAAGAGACTAAATGTTTTCTTTTTGGCCTTGTAATACTTATTTTCAGAACTTGAAATGATTTTCCCGAAGCGGGACGATAAAAATGGAACTGAAATGATTAGCCGACGCCTTAATACGCACTCGACATGGCAGAAGCATATCATTTAAGCAGTACTTTTGCTTTGCTAAAGATCAGCATAATGAGCAGTGTCAATAAAATGGGCGGTTATTTTTTAGTTCAATAATTACATCGGGTATTTCTATAGGAACATTAGAAGTTTCTGTAATTGTTCTATAGTTATTTCGGGGACTGTTAGCATGAACCCGCGTTAGGAGCAGAGCGGAGGAAAGCGCAAAAAAACCAAGCCGTCGTAAAGGCGGCTGAAAACAGATACATAAATGTCAGGTCAAGTGTAAATCTTCGGATTATACGGTGTGCCGGTCTCAAGCAGACGGTAGATTAATTTCAGAATCTTTCTTGCGACGGCGATAATAGCCTTCTTCCGTCCAAACCTGCCCTGATGGGACCTGAACCAGGCGTGAAAGCGGGAGGCTCTTGTCCGAATGGCAGCCCGGGCCACCTGGCACAGAATAGTCTTGATTTCGCGGGTAATAGGAATATCAGCCAATATAATCCGGAAATTAGCTAACGAATAGATTTAAGGAAAAAGAACCGTCCTCGGGCACCAAACCACGCACCCAGAGATTACGTATATTATACTGTCTTGCTTTGATGGTGCAGATCACTTAAAAGGTGCAGTACATTTCGTTACGGTTCTATACGTTGCTTATTCTACGCAAAAGCAACCGCGCCGGCCAGGGGCGTGCCCAGATTGTCCAGCAGCATAGCCTTTATACTGCTTATGTTTTTTATTTCACCGTCAAGGTCAAAGCTGAAGCTCAGCACCGAGCCGTTATCGGTTGAGGCGCGGGTACAGCGAATATCAGTGAGTCTGCCGTCCGCATCGTATGCCGCAAGAATGACATAATAATAAGAATCCGGAGCGCCGGGGATATCAACTGACACCTGCGCGGTAAATGGCGAGGCGGGGATGCTTTCTATTTCGGCACTGTCGGGATCATATAATGTTATTCCGTTGATATTATAGCCCGTGTCCGGATTCCACTCTATAAAGTACGTGATATCTTCGCTTACTTCATCAATCCCGACATCAAATGAAACCCATTCCTCTGTAATTGAAATCCAAAAGTTAAACAAAAATCCTGTCTTTTCAAATACCGGAACAGTACCGGTGCCGCCGTAAACGATCCACTGCTCAAGCGCCGTTTCGTCGGTCTGAGAGCCGCCGTTCAGGTCAAATGTCAGCTTATAATAAGCGTCCGTTTTTACGCTCTCAAGCGAAGCGGCGGCAACGGCGGGATCGGTGCTCTCTGCGAAAACCGCTAGCTGCGGGTAGTATCCGGCAGAACCGGAGTTCGTGGCAGTTACCCAGACGGGGTCGGCGCTTGTGAAGTCGAAACCGGTCATATTTGCCTCGGCGTTCTCGCGCGTCATTTCGGCGGTGGTGAGTCCGGCCGCGCTTGTGCCGTTAGACTGCGCTGTGCCGTCCACGGTCAGGGCGGCATCGGTATTCCAGAAGCACCCTGAAAGCGATGATATAAGGCTGAATACGCCTATGTCAGAGTTGCCGCTGCCGGTCACCGAGCCTGCCGCGTAGCAATTGGTCAAGCTTACCCGGTATAGCAGTCCGCTAAATCCGTCGATGTTGCAGGCCGTGCCCCCCGTTACGCTGCCCGTGGCATAACAGTTTTCGATACTGCCGTCGGAACAGTGCCCGATAAACCCAGCGGCCGAAGAGCTATCGGAACTCCGTACGCCGGCGGAAGAAAAGCAGCTTTCGACTGTGCAGTTTTCCCCGGATCCGATAAGACCGCCGACGTTTGAGATGTATCCGCCCGCCACGCTGCCGGTGGCATAGCAGTTCTTTACCGTTCCCTCGGCATAGCCGATGAGGCCGCCGATGCGGCATTCGCCCGAACCCGTGACGTCCGCCGAGGCACGGCAGCCTTCCGTATTTCCGCCCCAGCCGATAAGGCCTCCGGCAAACGACTCCGCGCCGCAGGTGACGCTTCCGGTGAAGCTGCAGTTGGAGGCGTCTACGCCCGATCCGGTGATCCCGCCCACATAGGCGTTGTCGCCGCAGGTGACGCTGCCGGAGGCGCTGCAGTCCGAGATGGTGCCGGAAGAGCATCCGGCTATAAGTCCGGTGAAGGAAATGCCGTCTCCGGCGGAGGCCACTTCGACGCCGCCCGTCAAGGAGCCCGTTACAGAGCAGCCCGATATCGTCAGGGATTCCCCGTAACCGACGATCCCGCCCGCGTATGTCGTATGTTCGGTACTGATGGTTCCGGAGATCGAGCAGTTTGTTATGGCCGAACTGGATGCGTCACCCACGATGCCGCCGATATATGAGGTCCCATATTGCCATTCACCGGTAAATGACTCCATGTAATCAATATACAACGTAATATCTATGTCGACGTCCCGTATCCCCGCGTCGAAAGTTCTCTTGAACAGCCCCGCATATTTATCTGAGCACGGGGTGTCCGCCGTACCCATTCTGAGATTTGAGATCGTATGGTTATTGCCCTCGAATGTGCCCTTGAAGTAATATAAGGGCTTCCAGTAATGGCCGTAAAGGTCAATACTATTCTCAAGCTCAATCGTATAACCGTCGAAAGTATTGTCCGACTGCGCCGCCACCCAAGCGAGCTCTCCCGGACTTGTAATTTTATATGTAGAACCGTCAAGCACGGGCTCTGAATAGTTGCCTGTATCGCACCAATAACCCGAGTAACTGTCAGCCTGTGCCGGAACAACCAGAATATAATTTAATAAAACGCTTGTTAATGTTATTAAACAGCATATGAATTTAATATTTTTTTTCGTATTGACCCATCCCCTTTGTTATTTAAACTATAATACAACAATTGGATTTAATCAACAAATAAGTTAATTTATACAAAAAGTGAGCGCCTATCTCGCCACAGTCATCGAGCAGAGGTAAAAGGTTCCAAACACAAGCTCCGGGGGATAGAATACGCTGAGGACGCGGCGCTGATCCGACAAAATAATTGATGTCTGGATATAATCATGGTATAATAATTAATAAAATAACTGAAGGTGACCAATATGCAGAAAAGAGCGCTTGCCGTACACGATATCTCCTGCGTCGGGAAATGTTCCCTGACCGTTGCGCTGCCAATAATTTCAGCTGCCGGAATCGAGACCTCGGTCCTGCCGACGGCGGTGCTGTCGACCCACACGGGCGGATTTACCGGATATACCTACCGCGACCTTACAAGCGATATTAAGCCTATAATGGAACACTGGAAAGCGCTCGGCCTGAAGGTCGACGCCATATACACGGGCTATCTCGGCTCGTTCGAGCAGCTGCGCCTCGTCGAGGAGCTGTTCGATACTTTTGGCGGAAAGGATGATACGCTGATCCTTGTAGACCCGGTCATGGCGGACAACGGCGTGTTCTATACGTCGTTTACACCCGAGTTTGCAAAGGGAATGGCAAAACTCTGCGGAAAAGCGGACATCATCGTCCCGAACCTGACGGAGGCCGCTTTCATGCTGGGCGAAGCGTATGTCGGCAGCGGCTATGACCGCGCCTATATAGAGGGACTTCTCCTCCGGCTCTCGGCTCTCGGTCCGAAGAATGTCGTCCTTTCCGGCGTGTCCTATGAAAAGGGCAAGCTCGGTGCCGCCGCATATGACGCGGAGACCGGGAAATACAGCTACTATTTTGAGGATGAGGTCGAGGGATATTTCCACGGCACCGGAGACGTATTCGGAAGCGCGCTGCTCGCCGCATTAATGAACGGAAAGACTCTGGATGAGGCCATAAAAATAACCGTATCCTTTACCGTAGCCGCCATAAAGCGGACGAAGGCCGCCGGAACGGATATCAGATACGGCGTTGACTTTGAAAACTGCCTTGGTGACCTTATAAAAGCAGTCAAAGCCTGATAAACAAGCGAATAAGAATAAGCCGCCTCTTTTTATGAGAGGCGGCTTTTTGGTGGTTCAATTACATTAAGCGCGTTACATACCCAGGGACTAAATTCCGGTCAGGTTAAATTCCGGTATGAAGGACTCTGAGGCGGAACCCCTGTCCTGGAAAAATCCGCCTTCTATACCCGAGGACATGAGAAAGTTTATGGCTGCCTCATGTTCGTCCTCGGTCAGACCATGCGAAAGTTCCGGGAAATTCCGAGTATTTCCCGCCGGCGTGTATTGGCTCATAAGGGAGAACAGCACCTCGCCCGGGGCGAAATTTTCAGCCACCCAATCGATGACCCTGCGCGTGTTTTCAAGGTTTCCGGGCAAAACAAGATGGCGGATAACCACGCCCTTCTGCAAAATGCCGTCCCCGTCAAGCACATACGGACCGGTCTGCCGGTACATCTCCAATATCGCTTTTTCGGCCGCTTCGGGATAGTCCGGCGCGGCGGAATATTTCGCCGCAAGGCCACTGTCCATGTACTTCATGTCGGGCAGATAGATCTGTACTTTGCCCTTGAGCGTCCTGAGCGTTTCGGTGCTGTCGTAACCGCCGGAGTTCCAGACCACGGGGACGGGCAGCTTTTCTCCGAGCGCCTCGGACACGGTATGGGAGAAGTGCGTAGGGTTGACAAGGTTAATGTTGTGTACGCCCTTTTCGATAAGCGATAAGAATATCTCGCGCAGTCTTTCGACAGAGACGGGCTTTCCGAAACCGCCGGCGCTTATTTTACTATTCTGGCAGAAAACACACCGTAGAGAGCAGCCGCTGAAAAATACAGTTCCGCTGCCGCGCGTCCCGCTAATGCAGGGTTCTTCCCACATGTGCACGGAGGAGAGGGCAAGCGTCGGCAGCGCGCCCATTCTGCAAAAACCGGCGCCGGATGCGTCTTCCCTTACAGCGCCGCATTTCCTCGGACAGATATTGCATATGAATCCCATAATAAGTCCTTCTGAGCGTTTCGGGGGCGGCACCGCCGTCCCCGAAACCAATTATTATCTTTTCAGCCCTTCCGCCCATTCGGCGCAGCCCGCTATCTTTTTTAAGCATGCGTCAATAGACTCGCCGGAGGTCAAAACATATACCTTGATCTTTGGTTCTGTGCCTGACGGACGGACGATGACCGTCGTCCCGTCTGAAAGGGCATAGGAGAGGACGTTGGAGCCCGTGAGCTCGATCTTCTCCGACTTGCCGGATTTTACACATATGCGCGTCCCGTCCGAATAATCCTTACGAACGATGACCGGTACGCCGGCGATTTCGGAGAGCGGGTTATCGCGTAAATTTTCCATGAGCGCCTTCATCTTCTGAAGTCCGTCGAGGCCAGGCATGATAAGGTTCAGTGTCTTTTCCTGATAGAAGCCATATTTCTCAAACAGGGAGCCGATTGCGTCGTAAAGAGTCATTCCCCGGGAATAATACCACGCGGCCATTTCGGTGAGAACCAGCGCGGCGGTGACGGCATCCTTATCGCGGACGTAGTCACCCAGCATATAGCCGTAGGATTCCTCATAGGAGAAGATAACCTTGCCCTCGCCGCTCTCTTCGAGCTCGTTTTTCTTTTCGGCCATAAATTTGAAACCGGTAAAGGTGTCATAGCACTTTACGCCGTTAACATCCGCAACTTTTCTGGCCATTTCGGTGGTTACGATGGTCTTTAACACCGCGGCGTTTTCGGGGAGCGCGCCGCGCCGCTTCATCGCGCCGATAAGGTAGTCCAGCATGAGAACGCCCGTCTGGTTGCCGGATATGGTGACATATTCACCCTCGCGGTTTCGCACCATTATGCCGACCCGGTCGGCATCGGGGTCTGAGCCGAGGATGAAGTCCGCGCCGTGCTCTCTTGCGAGCGCTACGGCGAGGTAAAACCCCTCGGGATTTTCGGGGTTCGGGGACTTCACAGTAGGGAAAGAGCCGTCTATCACCATCTGTTCGGGAACGCATATCACATGCTTCATTCCCAGACGGCGCAGGGCCTCGGGAATGAGCCTGTAGCCTGTTCCGTGAAACGGCGTGTAAACCATTTTGAACTCGTCCGCGACCTTTTTTACAACCTCCATGTCATTGGCCTGTGCCATAACGTGGGATAAAAATTTTTCGTCCGTCTCCGCGCCGATCAGGGTGATAAGGCCGGATTTTACAGCTTCGTTATACGCCATACGCTTTATTGATGTGAAGACGTCAAGCTCCTCCATCTTTTTTGCGATGGCGGCGGCGTGGTGTGGGGGCAGCTGCGCCCCGTCCGCCCAATAGACCTTGTAACCGTTGTACTCTTTCGGATTGTGGCTCGCGGTTATATTAATGCCCGCGATACAGCCATACTCACGTATGGCAAAACTCAGTTCCGGCGTGGGACGCAGGGAATCAAACAGGCGCGAGGGGATACCGTTTGCCGCCATGACGCAGGCGGCCTCTTTCGCGAATTCAGAGCTCCCGTTCCGGCAGTCGAAGGATATGGCGATGCCTTTTTTTGCGGCGTCCTTTCCCTCGTTTATTATTACCTCGGCAAATGCCTGAGTCGCATGTCGGATGACATAGATGTTCATCCGGTTTATCCCCATGCCCATGACGCCGCGCAAACCGGCGGTTCCGAATTCGAGCTGCATGCAGAAGCGGCTTTCTATCTCCTTTTCGTCACCGGATAAAGCGAGGAGCTCGGCTCGCTCGTCATCTGTCAGCCTGCCGGAATTCAGCCAGTGTCCGTACTCTTCCATGTAACCCATCTTTATTCCTCCGTTTCGTCGACTATATTCCCACTCATGATGTTTTGCGCATCCTCAAGAAGTGTTTCGGGCACATAGATCTCCACGCCCGTCCCTGACATACCCAATATTATTTTTCCGAACTCGCCGTTATTCGGGTACATGCAGACGAAGGGTATATCATAAGCCGCAAGGAGATTTAAATCCAGTTCAGCAGCCATGTCGACCTCTCCTAAAAACTCCAGAAATACCGGTTTTACGGGTGACCCATCCAAATTTTTCGGCCAGTTTTCCTGCATTTTTCCAAAATTCTGAAATCCCCAGTCCATCATGCCATGACCTCCAAATTTATTTATGATACCGGCTTTTTTCATTTATCTTGAAACCTCTGTAAATTTGCTCTAAAAGCATTACCCGCGCCAGATGGTGCGGAAAGGTCATCTTCGACATGGAAAGACGCAGATCGGCACGCTTTTTAAGGGTCTCGTCCAGTCCGTCCGACCCGCCGATGAGAAAGCATATCCTGGATGCTCCCGAGGCGGCGTAAGCTTCCAGAAGTTCGGCTACGGCCTCGCTTGTTATTTCCTTTCCCTCGACGCACATGGCGATAACTGCGTATGAGCGCGGTATTTTGGCTTTAATTGCGGCAGCTTCCTTTGCAACCGCGGCAGCCGTATCGGCTGAAGAGGGATTCGCTGGACGCCGCTCCTCCGGGAGCTCTTCGATCTCCAGCCTGCAGTAGGCGCCCAGCCGCTTTGCGTATTCGGCCGAGCCGTCAATATAGAATTTTTCCTTGAGCTTTCCGACACAGATGAGTTTTATATTCAGCATAAGCGTTCCTAAGACGGGCTGAGTTTCACTCTCATCGCCCTATACTATGTAAATTTCTCCCGGTTCATACGCAGGAGCCGCATAAAGCTCCACATCCCGCCCGGGGACGAAACCGCCCGCAGAGAGCGCCGCGCCGACGGTGCGGAGAGCCGTAGAAGGGGTGTTGTTCTCCTGACTGAGATGTCCGAGGATGATTTTTCTGGTTCCCGTCTCGGCAAGTGCGAGAGCGAGGTCGCCGCAGGCGTCGTTTGAGAGGTGACCGGAGTCCGACAGTATCCGGCGCTTAAGGTAATAAGGGTAGCTCCCATTTTGCAGCATTTCCACGTCGTGGTTGGACTCAATGACGGCGGCGGCCGCGCCCGTGACACCGTCAAACACCTCTCGAGGAATATGTCCGAGGTCAGTAGCCAGGGCAAAAACACTCTGCCCATCATCAAAGCGGTATCCGACGCTCTCAGGTACGTCGTGCGGAGTGGGAAAGCTCCTAATCAAAAAACTGCCGAGTTCAAATGACGTTCCAGCCTCAAAAACCCCTACACGTTCCTCCGCTTCCGGAACCGTGCGCAAGATACCGCCCGCCGAGCCGGAAGGTGCGAAAATTGGTACGCCGCTATATTTTATAATCATTTTGAGGGCGGTGATATGGTCGCTGTGTTCATGCGTTATAACGATGCCGTCCAGGTCTTTCATCGATAGCCCCAAGCTGCAAAGAGAACGTGTTATACGCCGGAGTGATATCCCCGCGTCTATAAGCACGGCGGATGCGCAGTTTCTGACCAGTGTGCAGTTACCGGTAGAGCCACTGGCGAGGGTACAAATCTCCATATTTTTCTCCGTAAAGCGTAAATTAGAATTCACAAAAAAGGGCCCCCCGAAAAGGGCGGCCCGTTGCTTTTATATCGCTTCGCGTAAATCGCTTTCCGGTTCGTCGGGCGTCGTTACGCACATGATGTCCGCGCCGACTGCACGGAGCTTTCCGACGATATCCTCATATCCGCGCTCGATGTAGCTCACGCCCTCGACCTCGGTGACACCCTCTGCACAGAGTCCGGCGATTACCATCGCCGCGCCAGCCCGCAGATCGCATGCCTTCAGTGGAGCCCCGGAAAGGAAGGGGACGCCTTCGATTACGGCGATCCTCCCGTCCACTTGGATAAGGGCGCCCATTTTGGCAAGCTCGTCCACATACTTGTAACGGTTGTCCCAGACCCCTTCGGTGACGACGCTCGTTCCCTTCGCAGTGCAGAGAATTGTGGACAACTGGGGCTGCATGTCGGTAGGAAACCCCGGATAGGGCAAAGTTTTGATGTTGGTGCGGTGGAGTGGAGCTGTGCGGGAGACCAGGACCGAGTCTTCGCGGTTCTCTATTTTGACGCCCATTTCCTCCAGTTTGCAGGTAATACAATTTAAGTGCTTCGGGATGACATTTTTTATCAAAACCTCGCCACCCGTGCCGGCCACCGCGGCAATATAAGTTCCGGCTTCGATCTGGTCGGGAATAATAGAATAAAAACCGCCGGAGAGTTCATTGACGCCGCGTATTTTTATGACGTTAGTACCCGCGCCGCGCACATCCGCGCCCATGGAGTTCAAAAAGTTTGCGAGATCGACGATATGCGGCTCCTTCGCCGCGTTTTCAATTACGGTTTGACCTGCAGCCAAAGTTGCGGCGAGCATCAAATTAATGGTAGCGCCGACGGAAACGACGTCGAGATAGATCGAAGCCCCGTGGAGCTTGCCGTTTGGGGTGGTGGCGATTACCTTACCGCCTACAACCTCGACCTGAGCGCCCATTGCTGTAAAGCCCTTTATGTGCTGGTCAATCGGGCGTACACCGCCAAAATTACAACCGCCGGGCATGGCGACCGTAGCTTTCCCAAAGCGGCCCAACATGGCACCTATGAGATAATAAGAAGCCCTTATACGGCGCATGAGATCGGAATCGGCAACCGCGCTGCAAATGTCGTTACAGTCTATATCCATTGTGTTTTTATTGACCGTTCGGATTATAGCGCCCGAATCTTTAATGATATTAAGAAGCATCGATACATCCGAAATCTGGGGGATGTTTTCAATACGACATATTCCTTTAACCATGAGTGCCGCGGGTATTATAGCAACAGCGGCATTTTTAGCGCCGCTGACCTCTATTTCCCCGTGGAGTGTTTTGCCGCCTCTTATGACATATTTAGTCAAAGGTTCACCTTCTTGAAGTTTGTATAGTGAAAGTATTCCCCAAAAAGCGGGAAAACATTAGAGAAAAAGCAAGTTCAAGCGTTGAATTAAATTTTAAACATTATATCAGTTAAGGCAAATCTTTGCAATAGTAATAACTGAAATTATCCAGATCTTATGTCAACAAAAACCAACAGTAAAGTAGTTTTAAACAAAGATAACGCGCCTTGACACTGCCGGTTGGTTATGTTTTAATTTAATACGGTAAATAATGGGACGGGTGCGGCTTCCTGAGCCGCGCTGAACGTTTTAGATGTGTTTGGAGGAATTATAATGGAGAAACTGGACTACAAAACCGCGCGCGGTATGCTCATTTTTTCTGCACAGGCAATAATCGACGCGAAAGAGCTTCTCACCGAGGTTGACTCCAAAATAGGAGACGGAGACCACGGAATCGGGATGCACGGCGGCATGACAAAGGCAAAGGCTAAGCTTGAGAGTATGGAAAACGGAGACAACGTCTATGACCTCTTCTCCGAGATGGGAAAATCAATGCTGATGTCGATGGGAGGAGCCTCCGGAGTCATATTCGGCTCGATGTTCATGGGCGGCGCTAAGGGAACATCGCCGGTATCCGAGATAACGCCCATGGAATTCGCCGAATTTATGCAGAGGAGTCTCGACACCATAAAGGCGCGCGGCAAGGCCGAGGTCGGCGACAAGACAATGGTGGACGCGCTGGAGCCCGCCATAGTCGCGATGAAACAAAATGCCGGCAACTTCGAGACCATGCTTGCGGCGGCGGAAAAGGCCGCGGACGAGGGTGTTGAAAACACAAAGAAATATCAGGCGAAGTTCGGCCGCTCAAAGTCGCTCATGGAGCGTGCAATAGGCTTTCAGGACGCGGGGGCGACATCTGTATGGATCATCTTCCGTGCGATGCATAATTTTATACTAAATTCAATTTAAAAAGCGAATATAATCAGTATTATAAAAGGAGTGTGACAACATGGCGGTCAAAAAGATCATAAATAACCCTGAGGACGTAGTGCTTGAGACTTCGGAGGGCTTCATCGCCGCTTTCGGCGACAAATATGAGAAGCACCCTGATGTTCAGGGCCTCTGGCGGAAGAATATTGAAGAAAAACCTGTGCTCATAATAGGTGGCGGTTCCGGCCATGAGCCGATCTACTCCTTCTTCATCGGCAAAAACCTCGCAGATGCCTCCGTCGCCGGGAATGTGTTTGCATCCCCTGACCCGGGGTCGATCATGCAGACGGCTATGGCGGTAGAGAAGGGGAAGGGCGTTATATTTATGTACGGCAACTACGCCGGTGACAACATGAATTTTGATATGGCGTGCGAAATGCTGGAGGATATGGGCATTCCGTGCCGCACGGTAAGGCTCTGGGACGATGTCGCCTCCGCGCCAAAGGAGAGGACTGAGGACAGACGCGGCATAGCCGGCTGTGTTCCCATAATAAAGGTAGCAGGTGCTGCCTGCACAGCAAATAATGATCTGGACGAGGCGTTTAGACTCTGCAAAAAGGTGCGTGACAGTGTATGGTCGATAGGCGTCGGCCTCTCAGGCGGTACCATCCCAGGAAATGAGTGCCCCGCTTTCACACTCCCGGACGACGAGATAGAATTCGGTTTGGGTATACACGGCGAGCCGGGCATAAGGCGCGAAAAGATGATGTCTGCGAACGAGATGGCAGATACGCTATTAGAGCTAATCCTGAAGGACTCGGGTATTAAAGCGGGAGATACTGTGGCCACCTATGTTAACGGCCTCGGTTCCACGACGCTTATGGAGCTGTTAATCGTAAACCGCCGCTTAAAGCAGCTTCTGGACGAGAATGGCATAACTATCCATGATATGGACGTTGGTTCCCATGTGACCTGCCAGGAGATGGCGGGCGCGTCCATCTCCCTCATGAAGCTTGACGACGAACTCATAAAATATTATGACATGCCCTGCGATTCCCCGTTTTATAAGAAGGGATAACGCGCCGGAACCGAAATTCAGTGTGAAAAACCACACCGATATAGACTTGCGCCAATTTCCCGCCGGATAAGCAGCTGCCGAAAATATTGTGCTCAGATGCGGGCTAACAGCGGCGCGCCATGCTTAAGGGAGGTTTTTATGAAAAAAAAGCTATACGTGGGCACGAACAACAAGATGACCATGACGATAGCAGAGACGAAGAATTTCATAACTGAGCTGCGGGAGCTGACGGCGGATATCTCCCGCGACGAGATGCGGCTTTTTGTTATTCCGTCATATACGGCAATATCTGCAGCTGCAGACTGTGCCGGTGACGGCATAACGATCGGCGCTCAAAACATGTGCTGGGAGGAGCGCGGTCAGTTTACCGGCGAAATTTCTCCCCTTATGCTGGAGGAAGTAGGTGCCGCCCTTGTTATGACCGGCCACTCTGAACGCCGCCACATTTTCCGCGAAACCGATGAGGAGGAGAACAAAAAGGTCATAAGTGCGCTTACCCATGGGTTCATTTCGCTCCTATGCATCGGGGAGACGGGGGAAGAGAAGGCGCGCGGGGAGTCAGACGAGGCACTTCGCCGACAGATTATTAAAGGCTTTCTTGGCGTAAACCCCTCGTATATAGACCGCGGAATGATATGGGTCGCTTATGAACCCGTCTGGGCGATCGGTGTCGGCGGAAAACCAGCCGAACCTGAATACGTTTTCCGTCGACATGAAAAGATCCGCGAGGCGCTGGCATTCGTCTTCGGGATCGAGCGGGCGGAGAAGGTCCCAATACTCTATGGTGGCAGCGTAAACAATGAAAACGCACCGAAGCTCATCGCAGGCGGAGATGTGGACGGCCTTTTCATCGGGCGCAGCGCGTGGAGGGCGGAGAATTTTAGTTCTATAATCCGCGAAGTTCTGCCGGTATTCAAGGTAAAGGAAAAATAAAAAGACACCCACAAGCAGGAACTGCGATTCGGGCAATGACAATATTGTATATACTAAATTTGCAAATTATATAAAAACCGGACACTCTTTTTCAAGTGTCCGGTTTATTATATAATTTAATTTTATATTTGTGGCTATACAAGTGCCGGGGTATTTACTTTACTACGCTGTAACCGGTGTTTCGGTTCCCGGAGTCTCTGTCTCAGTAACCGGAGTTTCAGTATTGGCATTCCCATCGGCCGGAGTATCCGTACCGGCAGTTCCGTCGGCCGGAGTATCCGTACCGG
>JBFWIW010000023.1:17197-20506 GCA_050253535.1 Oscillospiraceae bacterium | reverse complement strand
TCGGCCGGAGTATCCGTACCGGCAGTTCCGTCGGCCGGAGTATCCGTACCGGGAGTCTCTGTTATCGGCGTCTCCCCAGCAGGAGGCGCCTGTTCCTCCGCCGGACCGACAAGTACGACTTTGTCGAGCTTTTTGTAAGTGTCCTTAGAGAGGAATACCGTCTCTATGAGGTTGTCTTCTCCGTCGTAGATGTACTTATAGACGTTTACGATATATCCGGTATGACCTGAGGTTTTGACCTTTGTCTCACCGGCCTTTAAAGTGTCGTCAACTTGCTCTATCGTCTCATTCGGGATGGTTTTCAAAAGCTCGTATTGGAGCTTAACGTAAGTGTCGTCGGTCTTCGTACCGTATATTGTGACATAGAGGATTTTATCCTGGACGGTGGCGTTTATCTTTATTGGGTAGTCCTTGTCGTTTTTAAATTTAAAGTCGATCGTTCCCCAGTTGACCGTAGCATCCATACCTAGGGGAAGATAAGCGACGTTGAACATGTGGTTTGAGCGGGATGTGATCTCAAGGTCGGCGAGGAGGGAGCAGTAATAAATGGTGGAGGACACCTGGCATATTCCGCCGCCTATCTGCTCGACGGTCTGACCGCCGACATAAGCGCCGGCTGCTTTATAACCCTTGGCGCTTGTACGCTCGCCTACTATACCGTTGAATGAAAACTCCTCCCCGGGCATTAAAACGGAACCGTCTATGGCCGCGGCGGCAAGGCTTATGTTGTTGATACGGTTTGAGGAGCTCGTATACATCGTAGTTGATTTTTCGGCCAATATGTCTCTGAAGATCAGTTCTGAGAGCGAAGTATAGGTATCCTTCGGCTGTGTTATAACGAGAGGGATTGTTACAGTCGTTCCGTATGCCGCCTTGTCATATAGCTTCTGCGCACTATCAGTATCAAAGCTGACGCCGACAGTTTCATGGGTAATCGCATCTGTTTCCTTGTCATAATATGCAGAGACGGGTTCTTTGTAAATATCGTCATAAATGGCGTTAAAATCCACACTGTCGATCTCGTTCTCATCCGGGACATACTGTATAAGAGCGTAATTTTTTTCGAAAAAAGCGTTATAAATCAAGTCGTATACGGCGGCTTCATCAACGGATGCACCGCTGGCGCCCTTGTATACCTTTAGCTCGTCGCCCAAAATGGAGTATATATCCCGGATGGCGGCAGTGTCTGCGGATTTTGCGGCAGACGCTATCAAATTTCTGACAGCAGCTTCGTCATAAGTTTCCATGCCGGAAAGCGAGATCTCCGTACCGAATACGGTGCTCTTTATATATGACAGTGCGCCGCCGAAAAATCCTCTGTTCCGGCCATAAGCCATCGCGATATCTGCGGCGTCTTCAGGCGTGGAGGCAAGACCTGCATCGGAGCCCGAGACGATAAGCACAACGTCTTCTGTGAGCTGTACTGAGACCGAACCGTAGAACATTGCCGAATATTCGTCATCAGAGAGAACGGAGACGGCTTTATCGCGTGTCATACCGCCGACCTGGGCGCCGGAGAGCGAAACCCCGGGAAATATTGTCGTCATACGCTGTGCGGAAATGCCCGAGACGACAAAGACCGCTGCTGCTACCAGGAGCAAGGCGCCTGTGATGCAGGCGGCAATTATGCCGCCCTTATGTTTATTTGCAGATTTTTCTAAATGCTTAGCCAATTGTCTGGTTCTCCAATCTATACGATACTTTAACTCACAGAATTGCAGTTGTCTCATATGTTTCTATCATTGCGCCTGCACTATTGTACCTGGCAGGGCCTTGGCCCTCCGCTCTGTTTTATAAGTAACACACAGACACAATAACAAGTTAAAGTATATGAACGCCAAACAGCGCAAATAGCAACGAATAATATTATATGAGTATATTCCCAAAAAGAATTTACAGGGAAATTACGTTTTGGTTAATGCGGGCATTCAAGCTGTTACTATTATTTACTCAGACCGTCAAAAAGTCTCCCGTCCTATTTTCCAAATTGAGGCTTATATTCCGTTGAACAGGGAAACGCCGTCATTTCCCCTGGTAAACATGCTGTACTGAAGGTCGTCCGGCATCTCGGCCTCCTTATATGGTGCGCATTCGCGGAGTTTCTGCCGGGTCTGAGATTCCAGTACGCCGCCTATAAGGACGTTGGAGATTAAAAAACCGCGCGGTGTGAGATTCCAGCGGTCCTCATTTTTGACAGCCCAGCCGTTTTTGACATACGTCTCCAAAAGAGTCTTAGTAAGATCAAAGCTGTGGGGATATATCTCGCGGTACTCCGCCTCGGAAATACCGTGCGTTGTTCTAAGGCCGAGCATGAGGTATTCGCCCGCCTTTTCATAGGAGGTTATCTTCTCACACAGGTTTACGACCGAACCTCCGCCCCTGATACCAGCGATATATTTTCCGATGTCTGATACGCAGGAATAACGCTGAGATCCGATATAGGAGTGCGCCGCGGCACCAAAGCCCATATACTCGTCACCCCTCCAATACTTCAGGTTATGGCGCGAGTGGCAGCCCCTTTTCGCAAAATTCGATATTTCGTACTGCCTGTAGCCATACCTTGCGAGTGCGTCCACGGTGTAGAGATACATGTCAGCCTGTGTGTCGTCGTCCGGAATAAAGGGAGAATCCTTGTACTGATAAAGCGGTGTCCCTTCCTCTATCTTGAGCCCGTAGCAGGACATATGATCCGGTTTCAGCGCCGCGGCATGTGTCAGTGTTTCCGCCCAGTCCTTGCGCGTCTGGGACGGGAGCCCGTAGATAAGGTCGAGGCTCACATTATCGAAGCCGGCACTTCTTGCAGCTTTTACCGCTTCCTCCGCCTGTGCGAAGTTGTGGCGCCGTCCGAGGCTTTTCAAAATTCCATCGTTTGCAGACTGTACACCCAGCGAGAGACGATTGATTCCCGCCTTACGGAGCTTTAACAGTCCATCATAATCGGTACTGTCGGGGTTCATCTCGACCGTAACCTCAGAGTCAATGAGGACGTTTCCGTTCTGCTTGAGCGCATCGAACATATTAATGAGCCGGTCAACCCCAAAATATCCGGGCGTGCCGCCGCCGAAATAGACCGTATCAATGTAATATCCCCCGAGCTGCGGCGAGGCCTCCTTTATATGCTGCAAAACAGCACCCTCGTACTCCGGCATAAGGTTATCACAACCCGCGAGAGAGTAAAAATCACAATAGGCGCATTTCGAGGCGCAAAACGGGATGTGAACATATATGCCAATATTTTTATCCATAAAAAAGCGCCTCCCCCAGTAGTTTTTCTCCGGCCTTGTTTGAAAAATGTTTGTATATACTGGC
>JBFWIW010000023.1:0-17097 GCA_050253535.1 Oscillospiraceae bacterium | reverse complement strand
ATTGGTTTATGGCAAGGAAATTAAACGCAGCCCACTAGAAATTAGGTGAAAAGACGGGTGCGGGGATTTTCGAACCAAGGCCTAAAAAGAGCACAATAAACGATACAACATTATGACGCTCATTTCAAGTAAAAGTTTCGGAAAACCGTGATTTATGTCGAAGTGCGGCAAAACAGAAACTTGACAAAAAATCAAAACAGTTATACCCTTATCTGACAGTCAATATTATTCACGAAAGCAGGTAAAAACACATGAAAAGATATTTTTTCATCTCGCCATCAGGTGACGGCTGGAAAAATCTCGCAACCGACGAATATTTTCTTGATAACCTTGCGCCGGATGACTTCATGCTCTACCTTTATATAAACGAACGGGCGGTCATCATAGGGCACAACCAGAACCCTTGGACAGAGTGCCGCACTGAGGTTATGGATAAAGCCGGCGTCCAGCTCGTCAGGCGCTGTTCCGGCGGCGGTGCGGTCTATCACGATAAAGGGAACCTGAATTTCTCATTTATAACCGGCAGTGATAACTATGACCTCGACCGGCAAATTGGTATTATCCTCTCCGCGGTACGTGCCGTCGGGATAGAGGCGGAGCAGACCGGAAGGAACGACATAACTGTAGAAGGGCGTAAATTTTCGGGAAACGCCTTTTGCGCGAGGGGCGAAAACAAACAGCACCACGGTACTCTCCTCATAAGTGCGGACCTCGGCGTTATGCAGGACTACTTATCCGTCTCGCGCGAAAAGCTTACGTCCAAGGGAATAAAATCCGTGCGCTCTCGCGTCGCGAATTTAACGGAGTTTACGCCTGATCTCACGGTACCGCAGATGGCGGACGCCCTGCGGAAAGCCTGTGAGGAAAATCTTGGAAAATTTGAGGATTTCGTTATGACGCCAGAGGCCGAGGCCGAAATTGGCAAATACTATACACGCCACTCCTCATGGGATTGGCGGATGGGCAAGAGTCCCGACTTCGACTACTCTACGGAGCACCGCTTCCCGTGGGGCGGAGTGCGCCTGTGCCTGAATGTTAAAAACGGTTTCGTAACCGAGACGGCACTCTTTACCGACGCATTGGACCCCGAGCTCGCTGTTAAAGCGCAAAACGCTCTGGCCGGTGCGCGTTTCGACAGGGGTGAACTCGCCTCCAGGCTGAAAAATACTGAAAACCAGCCGGAACTTTTTGAGATAGGGCAGTATCTGGAATTCTCGGAACTTTAGCCTAAACATTCAACCGAGCGGCTTGACAAACCAGCTGGTATAAGATATCATTTCCTATGAATGCTAAAAAATCAATATGGCTTTTGATTTTTTTCAAACATAAAATGTTTAAGGGTGTTGGGAAGGAGCTTTCCTATGCTTGCCATTGAGAGGAAAAATGAGATCTTAGCAAAGCTGCGCACCGAGCAGCGTGTTTTGGTCAGCGAGCTCAGCGAATTATATAATGTAACCGAGGAGACGATAAGGCGCGATCTGGAAAAGCTGGAGAAAGAGGGATACGCCACGAAGACCTATGGCGGAGCCATTCTTGGCAACAGTACTAAGACAGACCTGTCCTATACGATCCGAAACAGGACCAACGTAGAAGCCAAGAGAGCTATAGCCAATCTCATGGATACGTTAATTGAGGACGGCGACCATATAATGCTGGACGACTCCTCTACATCGCTCTATATAGCCAAGAAGATTAAGGAAAAGAAGAATATAACCGTTATTACGAACTCAGTGCAGATAATCATCGAGCTGGCTGACACCGAGGGATGGAATATCATGTCCACCGGCGGAAGACTCAAACCGGAATCTCTTGACCTCGTCGGCCATCAGGCCGAGGAAATGATAAAAAACTATCACGTCGATAAGGCAATTATATCCTGTAAGGGCGTCAACATCGAAAACGGCGTCACTGACTCCAGCGAATATCACTCCCTCCTAAAAAAAGCCATGCTCTCCGCTGCGCGCGAGACTTATCTTGTTGCCGACAGTTCTAAATTTGGCAAGACCTCGTTTATAAAGGTGGAGGACCTCGAAGATATAGACTGCATAGTGACGGAGAAAGCCCCGGACGCCGAGTGGCGCGAGGCCTTTGAAAAGGCGCAGGTAAAATGCATATTCCCGAAGGGTTCAAAATAATAAAAGTAAGCAGACCGGCGCCGCATTTGCGGCGCCGGTCTTTTCATGTCAGTCGTAATATTCCGGGGCTTTTTTGAGTGATCTGAAGAGCGCCATGTCGTGTCCTGGGATAACTGTAGCGCCAAACTTGTCCCGCAGCCTTAGTATTTTGTTTATAGACGCCATGTATCCGATGCTGTCGGTGACGCTTCCGCATGGCTTTATCGGTTTATTCAGTGAATCGAGCAAATAGACCGAATCCGACGTAAAAATTATATCGCCGGAGTTTTCGAGGTGAACCTTGATACCGAGGAGGTTCAACGTATGGCCAGGCAATGTTATTATATCAATTCCCGGGAAAAGCTCGAAATCCTCGCCCTTTGCTATAGGGTGAAACTCTTTGACCCTGACATTGAATTCGACGGGGAGACACTGTCCGTACTGTGACTCGTCCGATGTGCGGTGCATGGTGACGAGGGCGTTTATCCAGTCCTCCTTCGGCACAAATACGTCCGCGTGGGTGAAGAGACCGATATTCCCGAAA
This sequence comes from Oscillospiraceae bacterium, assembly GCA_050253535.1. Taxonomy (GTDB): domain Bacteria; phylum Bacillota; class Clostridia; order Oscillospirales; family Oscillospiraceae; genus JBFWIW01. The sequence goes on along the minus strand of JBFWIW010000023.1, from coordinate 14,439 downwards.
TGGTCTATATGCGTATGTGAGACGACAACGGTGTCGATATCCTCCGGTGTAAGGCCCAGCTTAGCGAGCTGTCCGGGGACGGTCTGTTCTTCTGTGTGGAACCACGGGTTAGTATCGCGTATCCACTGCGGCCAGCCGCCCTCCATCCCGTCCGGCAGACAGCCGAGGTCGAAGAGCACCTTGTGGCTGCCGGTATCGATGAGGATGCCCCACACAGGACACTCCATCCACTCGTGCCTGGTTTCAGGATTTTTTGTCGTCACGAAATTATAACGCCCGCGAATTACGAAACTGTCACAGAGGTTATATCCCCAGTCCATTATGTAAACTTTTGTCATCGCCCGTTCCTCCTTTAATCATAGAACTCTGGAGCCTTTTTTAGGGAGGCAAAAAACGGCAGATCATGGCCATACATTACGGTTGCCCCGTACTTCTTTTGAAGGGTCATCACTTTTCTCACCGAGTCTGCATAAGAGAGGCTGTCTGCAACGCTGCCGGAGGGCTTTATCGGTAACTTAATAGATTCGGAGGTGTATACGGAATCTGAAGTGAAAATGAGCGTTCCCGAATTTTCGAGGTGCACAACAAGGCCGAGAAGGTTAAGCGTGTGGCCGGGTAAAGTTATTATGTCGACTCCGGTGAAGAGCTCGAAATCTTCTCCCTTGGCTATCGGATGGAATTCTTTCACCCTCACGTCAAACTCGACGGGGAGACACTGGCCGTAGAGAGACTCATCCGACGTGCGGTGCATGGTAACCAGTGCGTTTATCCAGTCTTCCTTCGGAACATATACGTCGGCATGAGCGAAAAGGCTGATATTTCCAAAATGGTCGACGTGTGTGTGCGAGACGACTACAGTGTCTACATCACGAGGAGACAGTCCGATTTTTTTGAGCTGTGCTTCAACCGTCTGTTCCTTATCGTGGTACCACGGCGTCCCCTCCCGCACAAAGGCCGGCCAAACATTTTCCTCCATACCGTTTTCAAGGCAGCCGAGATCGAAGAGTATCTTATGATCGCCGGTATCGATGAGTGCGCCCCAGACGGGAACCTCAATCCATTCGTGGTTAATATTCGCTCCCGCACGAGTCGTCATCATGTTGACCCTTCCTCGGACTATCATACTGTCGAGCCGCATAGTTCCCCAGTCGAGTATATATACCTTCATCATAGTAATCCTCCATAGCGTTAAAAAGCTTTCTCTTAAGCCACATTGAATGGCTAATCGGGGATGTGGTATTAAAGACTCTGTATAGATAAAATCAGTACAGATTATATCTTGCGGTCATTTCGTCTATCCTTGCGAGACGGCTCTTTATGGCACCGGCGTTTATCCGGCGGCTGAGGTTTGCTCCTATAACATCGAGGACAAAATTCGTAGCAACGTGTGAGTTGTTATAGGCTATATTATCGATACCCACCGTAATAATGACATCGTCGTCATTAGCGATATCAAGCTTCTGCCGGTCGGTAAAGAATATTATCCTCGCGCCTACTTCATGTGCCATTGCGGCAAGCATTTCCGCTGATGAGGGATATCTCGGGAAATAAAATATAAGGAGGCAGTCCTCCTGCCGAAGATCAAGCATTTTCAAAAATTCGGCGGCGCTGACATTTGTTATCGTAAAAACGCTGGGGAGCAGAGAACCCAGAAGCAGCTCGGTCTTTGATGTAAGACCAGCACAGCCCTTAAATCCGATAACGACCTTCCTCTTGCAGCACATGAGGAGCTCTGACGCGTCATCTATCTTCAGCGTGAAATCCTTCTGATCGATCGTCGTTTGAAGGTTACCCAGGACAACATCAAGCATAGACCCAGTGAGGCTCCCGTCCCTTCTGTGGGCGTTTACACGGGAGAACCTTTCCAGCGGAGATGGTGATGTCGGATCATCCGCCGCAAGCTGATTGGACATCTGTGATTGAAAATCTTTCTTCATCTCATTGAATCCTGAATATCCGAGACTTTTGGCAAAACGAATAACGGATGCGTCGCTGATGTTGAGGTGATTTGCAATTTCGGTTGCCGATAGGAAACAGATGCGCGACTCGTCCTCAGACAGATATGTTGCGATCTTTTGTTCCATTTTGGTGAGTTCCATGTTTTTCAGCTTGTTTTTTAGCGTACTTACCATAATTAAAACTCCATTTTTGAATTTTGTTATAGCTTAGATGCGACATTATTTATTAATTCGGCCGTCGGGGCCTTACGGTCGATTGCTGATGTCTCGATGATAAGGCGATAGAGATCGACGCCTCGCTCTTCGGCAATGTCTGCAAACAATTTTGCAAAGCTGGAGTGACAACCTGATAGGCCATAGACCAGGTCGATAACCGATATGGCACTTTTGTAACCGTAGCCATACATCTCAGGCGAGAGCTTTTCGTCGATAAAATGCAGGAGCTTATAGAGATCAACATACTGAAGCATCCCCCTTCGCTGCATAACAGCTACAGCAACCTCGGTTGCAAGATTTCCCGCGCTCCTAGCCATACCCATGAGTCCGCAGTCAAGAACGTCCGCTCCCGCATGGGCGGCGGCAATGGCGTTTGCAGTCGAAAGTCCCAGGTTGTTGTGCCCGTGAAAGGCAACAGGTATTCTTGTCGCTCTTTTCAGCGCGGTGATATATTCGGAAACTTCATCCGGGGTCATGGTCCCGGCGGAGTCCATGATTGTAACTTCGTCTGCTCCGAAGTCTTCAAGCATTTTAGCCTCTTCGGCGAGCTTGTCGGCAGACAGTATGTAACCCTTCATCATTGAATAACGGCAAATGAGCCCGGCGTTCTTAACAAGACGGACGGCGTTTTTGGCTTTCTCGCCGTCTCCCGCGTTCGCGCCTACACGCAAGAAGTCAAGTCCGCCGCTCTTTGCGAGCTCCGCTACTTCTTTTGTGCCGTTAAAATATGACAGAAACATGCCAAGCTCCGCCTGTCCCCTGTATGGAGCGATGAGCTCAATGTATTCACTGTCTTTAAGCGGCGCATCGATGTTCGCGCCGATACCGTATGCACAGCCGAACTCGATTATATTAATATTGCTCTCAATAAGCCCCTCAATCATCATTTTTGTGAGTCTGGCGGAAAAGCCCGTACCTACAACATTTGCGCCGTCGCGCAGGGTGCAGTCCATTAGTTTAAGCATTTTTATTCTCCTCTCTTCACACTACGGGGTAACGCGGTATTTTGCCGTCCAGAACATCAAGAATCCCGTCGACAACGGCCTCAGCACAGCGGTAAAGCGCCTCATGCGTGTTGCCGCCAAGGTGCGGTGTGCCGACAAAATTCGGCAGGGAGAACAGGGGGTTCGATGCCTTGGGAGGCTCCTCAACGAAAACGTCGCTGCCCGCGCCGGCTATCTGGCCCTCTTTGAGTGCGTTGAAGAGCGCCTCCTCGTTTACCGTTCCACCTCGGGAGGTATTCACGAGTATTGCGGTTTTCTTCATCAGGCTGAACAGCTTTTCAGATATAAGGTCTTTCGTCTCCGGAGTGAGCGGAACGCTTACGCTGATGAAATCGGCCTCTTTCAACATCTCGTCAATGTCGTCGTACTCCTCGATGCCAAGGGAGACAAACTGCTCATGCGTGAGAAACTTGTCGTAGCCTAGAATTTTCATGTCGAACCCACCGTTAAGTATCCTCGCAACGCGGCGGCTGACATTTCCAAGCCCGACCAGTGCCACGGTCTTTTCGTATAGTTCGCGCCCCATAAGAGAACTCTCGGCGACCATTTTGCACTCTCCGCTTCTTATCTCATCATGCGCCCGGGTTGAAAAACGGGCTGCGTCCATCATGAGCGCGATGGCCATCTCGGCGACACCCTCAGAGTTCATTCCGGGCGTGTATATGACCCGTATGCCCAGCTCCTTTGCCGTCGCTATGTCTATCGAATTGTAACCGACTCCGTGCTTTCCGATGACCTTGAGTCTTTTTGCCTTTTGCATCATCTCTCTTGTAATAACGACCCCTCGGACTATCATTGCGTCTATGTCCTCTATATGGTCGAAATTATACACTATTTCCGCGCCCCGCGCGAGGAGCTTTTTGATGCCCACCGGATTAATGTACTCACTGAGATACACTTTCATTTTTGTCTCTCCCCAATTGATTATCTTTAAAGAGCCGATATGTTGCAGATGCAACAAAACAAATGAACTAAATATCGGACGCTCTTCAATGATATCACCGGCGGTTTCACTTGTCAACGATCTCAGCGGTATAACTTGTCATATTCGGATAGTATTTTAAGGCCGGAGCTCGTCCCTATACGGGTGGCTCCCGACGCTATCATAGACAGGCAGGTCCGAAGGTCGCGTATTCCCCCTGCAGCCTTGACTCCGACGGTATCTCCGACGGTTTCCTTCATAAGGCGAACGTCCTCCGCAGCAGCCCCCGAGGTTCCGAAGCCGGTGGAGGTTTTTATAAAGTCTGGGCACACATCCCTTGCAATAAGGGCTGCGGCACGGATCTCATCCTTCGTTAAATAGCAGTTTTCAAATATTGCCTTGGATATGACGTTATTTTCACGGCAGACGGAAACAATGGCCTCCATCTCCCGTCTGATATAAGAGAGATCACCGGCACGAAGCCGACCGACGTTTATGACGTAATCAATCTCGTCTGCGCCTGCGGCTATCGCGTCACCGGTCTCATACAACTTTACGGAAAAGCTCGTTTGGCCAAGGGGGAAGCTGACTGCAGCACCGACATGGACGTTGCTGCTGTGCAGAAAGCCCTTGCATAAAGCCGTGACGGCGGAATTGACGGCAACCATCGCGAAACCGTTTTCTACAGCCTCACGGCAAAGAGCCTCGAAGTCATCAGGTATGGCATAAGGCTTTAAGAGCGTGTGGTCAAACATTGCGGCAAGGCTGCTTCTTGAAATCGGAGCATTCAGCATGGCAAACTTCCTTTCATAATTATAGGGACGCTGATTTAATACGGTGCCTTCAGATTGGTGGGGATAATGTCCAGCGAGGGAAAAAACGAAAGAATAATTGTTTAATTTCAGACTTTTTTGCGATAAATGAGGGCGCTGGACCGGCCGAGACGGCGATGTTGGATTTAATCAGCGTATCCTTAGATCCGCAAGCATCGAAAAAGTGGGGATAAGGCCGTCGTATGCCTCGTTGAAAGCTGCAAATAGTTTATTATAGATTTCGCGGGTTTGAGGGTTGGGAATTATCTTTCTCTCAATGGGATTAAGCCTTTCAATCACTGAAAAATCCTTGAAAATACCGGTGCCGACGCCTGCGCACACAGCGGCGCCCAGGCTCGTTGCCTCTTCGAGATAACGCGGGACGGAGAGCGGTTTCTGCCATATATCGGAGAGTATTTGAAGCCACACATCGCTCTTGGCACCGCCGCCGATTGCGATCACGTCCCCGATCGGGACCGACTGTTCCATTATATCCATTATGACCTTTAGGTTATAACCTACACCCTCCAAAACGGAGCGCAGGATGTCGTCCCTTGCTGTTGTCATAGATAGCCCCACGAATGATCCCTTCGCCTCGCGATTCCACCTGGGCGAGCGTTCCCCCAGAAGATAAGGAAGATATAAAAGCCCGTTCGAACCGGCGGGAGACCGCAGTGCCGCCTTGTCAATAAGGGAATATGCGCTTTTTTCGGTTTTCTCCGCCGTTTCGCGCTCAGTATCGCAAAGGGTATCACGAAGCCAGCGCAGTGAATATCCCGCGGCCTGCATGGTGCCGCAGGGGGTTACATATTCTGGGTCCAGATGTACCCAGTTGAAAATGCGCATTTCCCTGTCAAAAGCGGGTTTTTTTGTCGCACACGATATCCAGGAGGACGAGCCTATGACGTTATAGGTCTTTCCCTCGCCCCAGACTCCCGCCCCGACCGTTGCGCAGGAACCGTCTCCCCCGCCGGTGACCACTGGCGTTCCGGCCAGAAGCCCCGTCTCCCGTGCCGCTTTTTTAGTCACAGCGCCGACGGTCTGCGTAGAAGCGCACAATTCCGGCAGAACGCCGGGCGGAATATCCAGACCGTGCAGAATATCGCCAGACCATTCCCGCCTGGTCAGATCAAGAAGATTTGTACCCGAGGCATCGCTGAAATCAGTTACAAATTTTCCCGTGAGTTTATACAATATATAGTCCTTTGCCTGTAATATCTTGTATGTATTTTTGGCCACGTCAGGCCTTTCTTCCCGAAGCCAGAGGTATTTCGCCGCTGTGTAGGATGCTCCCGGGCGGTGTCCTGTAATGCGGTAGACGTTTTCCGCACCTAAAACTTTTCGGATATATTTCTCCGCGCGGTCGGCGCGCATATCCGCCCAGATTATCATGGGGTACAGGGGCCGGCCTATACTGTCCACCGGCAGGCAGCCCATCATCTGTCCTGAAAACGAAACCCCTGCGATATCTTTTGGGGAAACCCCGGATTTTTCTATAAGTGCCCGGGTTGAGAGACAGACAGCACGCCACCAGTCGTCGGCGTTTTATTCAACCATGTTTGGGCCGGGATAAAGCGTGGGATATTCACAGAGTACCGAAGCTCCCATCTCTCCCTGCTCTGTAAATAGCGTTGCCTTATTGCCGCTCGTCCCCAGGTCATGAGCAAGTAAGTATTCGGACATTAAATCATTCCTTCCGCTAGGGCTCTCCAGGCCTTGTTAAAAAATCCGTGTGTTAAAATATACAGGCGAATTTTGCGTCGGGCAAAGCACAAATCGCAGGTGGCGCAAAATTCAGCGATAAAACAATTGCAGGGATTTTTTGGCTTAATTATAATATAGTCGAACGGGCGGTCGCTGTAAAGGACAAACAGAGCTAAAATGAACAAAAAAGTCGGCGTTGCGACAATACTGGGAAAAAGAGCGGGCAGGAGAGTTCTCCTGCCCGCTCTTTTTCCGTTGACACGCCCTTTAGGACGTCTGTATTTGTCTGTGGCTCTTTTCCATGAAGTACGACACGGCAAAGCCGACTATGAACATGAGGGCCGCCAGCGCACCCGTTCTGAAATTACCATAGTCCATAGGTATTATGTAAACTGTTGATGCCATAACGACACCGAGCGCGGCATGGGATGCTATAGAGTAGTACCGCGCGAAAAGGAGGTAAACCAGCCGGGCACAGGCGGCGACGGTTATAATTATGCCTAAAAGCCACGGTACCATGACGGCCGGAGCAAGGCTTGCTATGCCGGAAGTCATGGGTTCATAGAGGTTCAGCGCGATTATGAGCGAAGATGAAGTCATTCCGGGGATTATCAGGCTAAGGCCCCACAGCACCCCGCAGAAGAAAAACCAAGCAAAGCTCGGCTCAACCGGGCTGAACATACCGGAGTCAAAGCACAAAAGCACGATAACAACGGATGCAAAACTCAAAAGCAGCGCAAGATACGAGAATTTACTGCGTCCCTTATCTCCGGCATCTGCGTAGACTGTCGGCAGCGTACCCGCTATGAGCCCGATAAAAAGGCATGTCGCCAAAATGTCCAGGGCGCTGAAAAACATTTCGATAGCCCGTGCGAAGAACAGAAAGCCAAAGAGCCATCCTAATATCACAGGGATGAACATGCCGATTCCGGACTTAAATGTTTTTATCGGGTGGGCAAGAAGCGCCATCATCGGGCGGTATATCCCGAACGCAACGCACAGAACCCCACCGCTTATCCCTGGGAGAATGGCTGCGCCGCCTATAAGTAGCCCATGAAAAAAATCCAGTATAAGTCTTCCGGATTTTTTTATCTTACTATCTTTATCCATCGTAAAATTTCCGTTTTCTTTTATATGTGCGGTTTTCTCACCTTTATATTCAGTACGAAAAGTACTGCGGTGGCGAACATAAACACAGCGAGTACCGCTGGGAACGCCGCACCCAGCACCCCGTAAAAAAGGAAGATAAGCGGTAGAAGCACCGATATCGCGGTAACGGGGAGACCCTGATAATATTTCCGAAGCTCATCTGTCTTGTGCTGTCGATTCTGCTCAGTGACATTAAAATAGCCGAGGCGGATTACCGCCGCAAGCACAAAAATGACCAGGCATGCGTCATTCAGAATTCCCGTAGCTCCTGCAGAGCGGCAGATGACGGCCGGCAGCACGCCAAAACCAACGAGATCGCACAGGGAATCAATCTGTATCCCAAAAACCCTTTCGTCCTCTGTGCGCGTTGTTGCCCTTGCAATTTTGCCGTCAAACAGGTCGCATACGCCCGAAAAGATCAGAAAGCCGAGAGCTGCCTGAATATTTCCCGAAGTCGCAGCGAAAATCCCGCATACTGATGAGACGAGCGCTACATATGTAAGTATGACCGAAACATTGTAAAAACCTATCATGCCATCCCTCCGCAGCGAAAAAAGACGAAAATTTAGAGCCGAAACTAGCCGTACTCATAATAAAACAGTCCTGTGCTGTTTACAACCGGCAATTCGATGCTTTTGTCCAAATACCGGCGATGATTGCCCCTTATGCGGCAATTCACTATAATTATATGTATGAAATCTGCTCCAAATTCAATACAGACTGAAGTTACCCGCATAAAAAGCTTTTTGACAATGAATCCCCATTGTGATAAAATTATTTAAAAATTTATTAGTGCGGTTTTCGGTAAGAATCTGTTATAAAGGAGCCATAAAAATGCCGTATATTGATGTAAACACCACTGTTTCTCTGTCTCCGGCACAAAAAGAAACAATAAAAGCGGATCTGGGAAAGTTCATCACAATCCTGCCCGGAAAGACCGAGGGGGGCCTCATGGTGGCGTTTCGTGACGGACGTGACATGTATCACGCCGGGAACTCCGACGCCCCTTGCGCATTCATAGAGATACGCCTTTTTCATGAGTCCCCGATGGATGCAAAAAAAGAGTTTATTGCAACTCTCGCAAAGTATTTTGAAGAAAACTACGGTATTCCTGTTGGCCGTGATTATATGAACATAATTGAGTTTAAAAATTGGGGAACCCGCGGCGAATATAAAGAATGATCTGCGAAAGGAAGCGTTTCCGATGTCAGTATTCAGGATATCACCGCGCCTTCAGACAATAGACACTCTTGACGAATTTTTGGCCGCGTTTTCCATTGGAGAGGGTGACCTCGTCATCACTGACCGCTGCATTTTTGAGTCTTTTTTTAAGGCGAGAGCTTTAAAATCCCGCTTTATCATACAAGATGACTTCGGTGGCGGCGAGCCAAACGATAAAAAAATAATGGCTATCGCAGGCGAAGCCAGAAAAACGCCTTACGAGCGTGTCATCGCTGTCGGCGGAGGCACGGTCATAGATATAGGAAAACTATTATCCGTCTCCGGGTGGGACGACTGTCTCGTTCTTTTCAGGAAAGAGGCCGTGCCGGTGCGTGACAAAAAACTTGTCATAATCCCGACGACATGCGGCACGGGCAGCGAGGTCACGAATATCGCCGTAGTTGCCTTTGAGGAACTGCACACGAAGATCGGTCTTGCCGTGGACGAGCTCTTCGCGGATGACGCGGTGCTTATACCGGAACTTCTCACGGGACTCCCCGCAAAGGTCTTTATGCACAGTTCGATAGACGCGCTCATCCACGCGGTTGAGTCCTTCCTTTCCCCCAAGGCAAATCCCTTTACGCAGACCTTTGCCGCAGAGGCGATGAAGATGATCGTCGCCGGATACAAAGCGCTCGCAAAGCGCGGGATGGACTGCCGGAAGGAATACCTCCATGAATTTCTACTGGCAAGCTGCTATGCAGGACTATCCTTTTCGAATGCCGGAACCGGCATTGTACATGCGATGTCCTATCCCCTCGGCGGAGCATACCACCTGCCGCATGGCGAGGCTAACTATGAAATTTTCTTTACCGGGCTGAAATTTTATGAATCCAAAAAACCAGACGGTGATTTTAAACGTCTTTTAGACATCATCGGCCCCCTCGGCGAACTGGAGAAACTCATAGGAGGCCTTATTCCCCGCCGCCCGATGAGAGAATTAGGAATGACAGCTGCCGAGGCCAAGACCTTCGCACGGGATGTCGTCGAAAACCAGAAGAGGCTGCTCGCAAACAACTACGTCCCTGCGACGGAGGCCGAGATAGAAGCCATCTTCAACGAAATAATCTAAGCCGTGGACGAAAAAGTTCTTACAGGCCGCTACCGACACTATAAGGGTGGAGAATATGAAGTCCTCTTTACGGGGACGCACTCGGAGACGCTTGAAAAGGTGGTAGTCTACCGCGCGCTGTACGGTGAACGCGGTATTTGGGTTCGCCCCATATCAATGTGGAACGAGACTGTCGAAAAGGACGGCAAGATTTGCAGCCGGTTCACATATATCGGCGACTGAAGCAGCTTAGTATGCCGCCGGTATATCAAAATCGGGAAACCGGCGTCAAAAACGAATATGCAAAGAGCGCGCGCCCGTATTCCGGGAGCGCGCTCTTGATTAAAATTGATTATATCAGTTTGTTTATTACATAATCACAGAGACATTCTATCTGGTAGCTCATCGTAACAGCGCCGGGGTCCAGATGTCCGACGCCCTTGTTCGTCTGATAACTGGCGCGGCCCTTGACGGCCTCCATCGCCTTCGTGGCCTCGGCTCCGTCTGAGGCTGCTTTCTTTACGTCCTCCATTGTGTCTTTGTCGCTCTTGCCTTCGGAGAGGGCGGCTTTATAGGCCTGTACTGCGGGGTAGAGCGCATCAATCATTGTCTTGAAGCCCGGCTCGGCCTTGCCTCTCGCCATCATGTCGGTGACCATCGCATCAAGGGAGGCACAGAGTTCCTCGCTCGTAATGCTCTGCTTTCCGGCCATAGCCTTTGCCGCCGCCATATATGCGCCGCCGTAGAGGATGCCGGAGGAGCCGCCGATTTTGCTCATCATTAACATGCCGATTTTTTTGAAAACGCCGTCTATCGACATTTTTCTCATCTCGTCGCCTGCGGCAACAAGGTTCTCGAAGCCCATGTTGATGTTCGCCCAGTGGTCTCCATCGCCGGTAACAGCGTCAAGATCTGTGATGTAGTCGCCGTTCTCGTTTATCTTCCTTGCCGCCACGTTTATATACTCGACGTAATCGTTTGCCGTCATTACAAAGCTCATTCTCTTACACCTCTGTTTATTATTTGAAAGCGGGGACGTCTACGGGGAAGTCAATGCAAGCCTTGAGCTCGTCGTCCAGCTTCAGAAGCGTAACCGAGCAACCCTGCATCTCCAGGGAGGTCATGTAGTTTCCGACGTAGGATTTGTAGACCTTTATACCCTTTGCTGAAAGAATTTTCTCAACCTCATTATACATAATATATAACTCCATAAGAGGAGTACCGCCCAGGCCGTTTACCATAACGGCGACCTCACTGCCTGAGTAGTCGTAATCGGCCAGAATTTTGTCGACGAGCTTCCCGGCGATCTCGGCCGCCGGGGATATCGGCTCGCGGTTTATACCCGGCTCTCCGTGTATGCCCATCCCTATCTCAACTTCTTCCTCACCGAGGTCGAAGCCTTTCTTGCCGACGCCCGGAAGCGTACACGGCGTCATCGCCATGCCCATGGACCGGATGTTTGCAATGGCCTTTTCCGCGACGCCCTTGACTTCCTCAAGACTTTTGCCCATTTCTGCGGCAGCTCCCGCGCACTTGTGCACAAAAACGGTGCCCGCTATGCCGCGGCGTCCTGTGGAATATGTGCTGTCGGCGACGGCGACGTCATCCTTCACGCTGACGGAGGCAACCTTTATATCCTCCATCTCGGCGAGTGTTCCGCCCATCTCAAAGTTCATGTTGTCGCCGGAGTAGTTTTTGATTATGAGGAGGACACCCGCGCCTGAATCAGCGGCCTTTATACCCTCAATAATCCTGTCGGGAGACGGGGACGCAAACACATTACCGGCCACTGCCGCGTCCAGCATGCCATAGCCGACATAGCCGGCGTGTGCAGGCTCGTGGCCGGAGCCGCCACCGGAGACGAGGCCAACTTTTCCGGTCTTTTTCTCGCGGCGGGCAATGACTTCTATCCCCTCGCCCAAGTACACGACCTTCGGATTGGTTTTAGCGAGGCCCTGCAGCATCTCGGATACAACATTGTTTGGATTGTTGATGAGTTTCTTCATTGGTCTGCCCCTTTCAATTTCGTAAATTTGACAGGAAAGCCGTACAGCTTACGGCCTTTTGCAAAATAAGCCGCCAAAGCTATATATTTTATTTTAACGGTGTAATTATATACCACCACCTTTAATTTTGCAAGGTTAAGGCGAGGGGAGCAGAATCTGGCTGAGGTTGACTTCCATTGCCATTAACGCCGGCGTGCGGACTCTTGCATTTTGCCATAAACCGTGATATGTTAAATAAGTCAAAATACGGTCTCCGCGCTGTTTTTCGGCGCGGGATGCAGAATTTAATATGGGAGGATACGCTATGAAGAAGATAATCAACGCGCCTGAAGCTTATACCGACGATATGTTAAAGGGTATCTATGCTGCCCACAAGGGAGAAGTTAAATATGCGGCCGACGATCTGCGCTGCTACTGCACCGCAAACAAGGTGCCCGGCAAGGTCGCTATCATAACCGGCGGCGGCACCGGTCACCTGCCGCTCTTCCTCGGTTATGTCGGCGAAGGGCTCCTTGACGGCTGCGGTGTCGGCGGCGTTTTCCAGTCTCCCTCCGCCGAACAGATCTTCGAGGTCAGCAAAGAGGTCGAAGCCGGAGCCGGAATTCTCTATCTCTACGGAAACTACACGGGAGACATCATGAACTTCGACATGTCCGCCGAGCTCTGTGAGATGGAGGATATTGAGACCAGGTCCATAACAGGGGCCGACGATGTTAACTCCGCGGGTCCCGAGCACGCCGAGTCCCGCCGCGGTGTTGCCGGTATCTTCTTTATGTATAAAGCGGCAGGAGCTAAGGCCGCGCAGATGGGAACGCTGGACGAAGTGCTCGCAGCCGCGCAGAAGGCGAAGGAAAATACCCGTACTGTCGGCTTTGCGCTCACCCCCTGCATAATCCCTGAGATAGGAAAGCCCAATTTCACCCTGGGCGAGAACGAGATGGCCATGGGTATGGGCATACACGGCGAGCCGGGCGTCTGGAACGGCCCCATAGTCACAGCAGACGAGATAGCCACCGAATCCCTGGGGACCCTTTTGGGCGATATGCCGGTAAAAGCGGGAGAGGAAATTTGCCTTCTCATAAACGGGCTCGGATCAACATCCATTGAGGAGCTCTATATTCTAAGCGGCAGCGTCACAACACAGCTCGAGGCCAAGGGCATTCAGATTTACCGCACCTTTGTCGGCGAGTACGCGACTTCCATGGAGATGATGGGCGCGTCGATCTCCATATGCAAAGTTGACGAAGAGCTCAAGGGCTATATCGACTATCCGGTGAACACACCGTTCTATACACAGAAATAAGGAGCGCGAAACAATGGATAAAATTACAATTGATGATCTCACCGGCCTCTTTGCGGAAGTCGGCAGAGTGATGTCGGAAAATGCCGAGCACCTCTGCGAGATGGACGCCCGCATGGGGGACGGCGACCTTGGCCTCACGATGAAAAAGGGGTTTAATGCTCTACCCGACATCCTCGCCGCCATAGACGAGCCCGATCTCGGCAAAAAGCTGATGAAGGCCGGTATGAAAATGGCCTCGGTCGTCCCATCCACCATGGGAACCTTGATGGCTTCCGGAATCATGGGCGGCGGCAAGGCGATAGCCGGGAGCGAGGCGATAGACGCCGGAGTTTTTGCAAAATATCTGGTCGCATTCGGCGACGGTGTAGCCAAGCGCGGCAAGTGCGCACGCGGCGACCGCACGGTACTGGACGCCATCGGCGCGGCGTCCGACAGGGCATCTGCGGTTCTCGCCGATAATCCGGCAGCGACACTTGCCGCTGTTGCTGAAGCGGCTTATTTGGGTGCGCAGGAGGGCGTTGCGGCCACCCGCAGCATGGCACCGAAGTTCGGAAAAGCGGTTGTTCACTCCGCCAAAGCCCTTGGAACGGACGATCAGGGCGCGACGGCCGGAATGCTAATGATAAAGGGCTACCGGGACTATATCTGCAAGTAAAAAGGTTAATCGTATCGGGAAGGGCATAGGACGCTGTCTTATGCCCTTTTTATCAGACCGCCTTTGATAAAAACTTAACGAAACATCTTGACAAGGCGGTAGATAAGTGATAGTTTAAAAACAATTAATCGCAATGTATCTGCCCGCAGATTTTATTTGCCCGGAGATACAGGGCCTGTTATTTTACCCGACCGCAAGGTGTTTCCGAGCGGAAAGGCGCGCATCCGGTATGTGTGTGTTATTTTTATGCCGTTTTGCTCCCTTTCCGCATTCTGTGGAAGGGGAGTTTTTAATTTTTGAAGGAGGCGAAGCATATATGGATAAAAAAATCGGAATTATCGGCATTGTAATCGAGGAGCTTACCTGCGCCGAACAGGTCAACGCAGTCCTGCATGAATACGCGGGATTAATCGTCGGAAGAATGGGGCTCCCTTACCG
>JBFWIW010000022.1:0-39387 GCA_050253535.1 Oscillospiraceae bacterium | reverse complement strand
TTATAAAAAAACTGTAAAGTTTCGCGATTTTTGTATAATTTTTCAAAACAGGCAAATAATAGTTTTACATCATTACAACAAAATGGAGGTTTCTGTTTTGAAAAAATACCGCATAAGCATGCTCCGTGCCGCCTGTGCCGTACTTCTCTGCATCGTTACGGTGACATCCTGCATACTAGCAATTCCTGCGCTGGCCGCCTCGGTCGTGACGACGGTCGTGACAATAAACTCAGCGCCGCTCGCTGAAAACATGGAATTCTCTACATTTAAAAACATCCCCATCACAGGAAATCTTTCCGCAGTCGACCCCGACGGCGACCTTATGGCCTACTATGTAACCGGGGAGCCCAAGAAAGGCACAGTCGAGCTGACAGAGAACGGCGGTTTCGTATATACACCAATGGACGGCAAAAAAGGACGCGACACGTTTACCTATGCCGCCGTTGACACTGTCGGAAACCGTTCTCAGGATGCTACGGTCACAATAGACATCCGCAAGCAATCTACAAAAATCAGCTATTCGGATATGGACGGCGAAAGCTCGCATTACGCTGCTCTCTGCCTTGCTGAGGCTGACATATTTACGGGCGATCAGGTAGGAGGGCTATATTTCTTCCGACCAGGTGAAACTATCAGCCGTGGTGAGTTTTTGGCCATGTGCATGAAATTATGCGGCGAGGAAGCCTTGCCCGGTATCACGCGCACGGGCTTTTATGACGACGCCGATATGCCGCTATGGGTAAAACCTTATGTTGCCGCGGCCCTCATGTCCGGTGCCGTGTCAGGTTACAGCGACGACGACGGCAGGCCGGTTTTCCTGTCTGGAACTCCAATAACCTTTGCAGAGGCGTCCGTAATGCTAGATAACATCCTCGAAATAACTGACGTATCCTACGGAAGCGTGGGTGAAGCCTGCCCCTCTTGGGCATATCAGGCAACAATAAACCTCTCCGCCTGCAATATCGCCTCTGCAGGCGTATATGGGGCCGAAATGACGCGCGCAGACGCCGCCGAAATGCTTCTCGGCGCTATGAATGTCCTTGATGCGCGCGGCGGCGGCTCACTTCTCAGCTGGGCGAAATAGATTTCCAAACCATGTAATTATTGAATTTAGGAGAGGCGGTATTTATACCGCCTCTCCTAAATTTTCTACATTCTGAATCATATGTGCCAAAGCCTAACGGCTTTGGCACAGACTGTCGAAAAAGGGTCGATTACTCTCTCCTCATCCTTTCGCATTGCGAAATAAGAAAGTCGCATTGCGTATGAGTTGGTTGATTTTTGAAAATTGTGCAGCCGAGAGCCCAATATGTATTAAATCTTACAGGTCGATCTCAAGTCCGACGGGGCAGTGGTCACTGCCCACAATGTCGTTATAAATGACAGCGTCAACTATCCTGTCCTTAATCCGGTCTGACACGACGAAGTAATCTATACGCCAGCCCGCGTTGGTTGCCCGGGCGTTCCTTAGGTAAGACCACCATGAATAGGCGCCTCTCCTGTCCGGGTACAGATAACGGAAGCTGTCTACAAATCCGGCATCCAAAAGTTCTGTGAATTTGCCGCGCTCCTCATATGAAAAACCGGCATTTCCTATATTGGGCTTCGGATTTTTTAGGTCGATCTCCTCGTGCGCGACATTCAGGTCTCCGCATAGGATGACGGGTTTTTCAAAATCGAGCTCGGTGAGGTACTGCCGCATATCGTCCTCGAATTCCATGCGGTAACCGATTCGGGCCAGGCCGGGCTGAGCGTTAGGCGTATAACAGCAGACGAAAAATAATTCCTCATACTCCGCGGTTATTACCCGTCCCTCGTCCGCGTGCTTATCTCCGATACCGAATCTGACTGACAATGGCTTCTGTTTTGTGAAAAGCCCGGTACCGGAATAACCCTTTTTCAGGGCACTGTTAAAGTAAATGTCATACCCCTCCGGGCGAAAATCCGCCTGATCCGGCTGCATCTTCGTCTCCTGAAGGCAGAAGACATCGGCATCCAACGATACGAAGACATCCGGAAAACCTTTTTGCAGGACCGCCCTGAATCCGTTCACATTCCACGATATGAGCTTCATCCATTACCTCCGTTTACATATAACGCTGACGCGCACAAATAGTATTAAACAACTCCTGCGCATGGAAGGCTGCGTCCATCATTTTCGGTCACCGCTGGGGCGGCGAGTAAATGGGACATCAAAGTTCAGTGTGATTTTTACACTAAACTCAATAAAAGGTTGCGACCTCCTGCTCAGGCACGGCGGCGCGTTCCGCCG
The DNA here is from genome assembly GCA_050253535.1 of Oscillospiraceae bacterium. GTDB lineage: Bacteria > Bacillota > Clostridia > Oscillospirales > Oscillospiraceae > JBFWIW01. The sequence goes on along the minus strand of JBFWIW010000022.1, from coordinate 37,115 downwards.
AAACGACGTGGAAGACAGGGCCCTTTTTTCCGTATGCGCGGTGTTTTTCAAGCTTTATTTTCGCCGTGAGCGTTATCCACTGCTGGTCGTCCAGCTCACCCATTTTTTCTGCGTTCCAGATACAGGCGAAACCGGCAAATCTAATGTCCTGTATGCAGCAGGTCATCATCCTGCGTCCGAATACGAATGAATCCGGCGGCATTTTCACCGTCTTGTCTGCGATGCCCTGTACCCTGACTGTCTTGCCGTCATACTTCTTCATCTCTTCGGTCACGTCTCTGTACCAGACGGCGTAATCCCCGTCTTTTATCTCGATGACAGGCGCGTCCAGATCGAACGGCAGCGGATCGACAATATCGTCGTACTTGACGTTTCCGGCGGGGTCCTCATAAATTATGTCGGCGCGCCTTCCGACTGCACGGACGATCCTGTGAAATTCCAGCTTGAGTGATTCATATTTAAAGCGGTTAAATACAATGAGTTCACAGCTTTTGAGCTTGTCATAGACAAGCGTCCTCATATTTGCGTTGTAATTCAGAAATGTCTCCGAGTCCGCAAAAGCGATCTCCTGATAAACATTCCAGCTCTCCGGCATGTTGTTGTACAGATCATCGAGCATCCACATACCGTTAAATTCTATGACCACGCGCTCACAGTTGTGGGCTTTGCAGAGGCCTTCAAGTTTTTCAGGGCGCAGATCTTCCATCTCCGTGAGTTTTTCGAGGTAGACGTTTTTACCGTAAAAGCGCGAGGGGTCATATTCCTCAATACCCTCCTCACAGATGAGAAGCAACGTCTTTTCGCCAGTGTTGAAACGCTTATCCTCAAGCGTTTCCTGTATGAATTTTGTCTTTCCCGACTCCAGAAAGCCTGTAAACAGATATACCGGTATCTCCATTATTTCACAACCTTTTTATTTAGCTGCTTTAAAGAGCGCGGCGACTGCGCTCTCGTTCAGAGCGGAGCCTATTATACACAGCCTGCCTGTCGTAGCAGCAGAGCCTGTGCGAATGTTCTGCTCACCCGGTACATAGTCAAAATGTATCCACTCGCCGTCTTTACCTGCTATTATGCCCTTTGCACGGAGTATAACGCCGTATTTTGATTCATCACTGATGGCGTCGAGGGCGTTTTTGATTTCGTCGGCCGTATACTTGCGCGTCGTCTCTGTGCCCCAGCTCATAAACACTTCGTCCGCATCGTGGCTATGGTGGTGATGGTGCCCGTGATCATGCTCGTGGTCATGTTCGTGATTGTGGTCATGGTGATGCTCGTGATCTTCGTCATGATCATGGTGATGCTCATGTTCATGATCGTAGTGGTGACCACAGACCGGGCAGGCATCATCCCCGTCCTCCTCCGCTATGCGGGAGAGTTCAAGCTCCAGCGTGTCACGGTGCTCGATGGAGGCGAGAATCTGTGCGCCCGTCAGCTTGTCCCATGGCGTAGTGATCATCTCCGCCGTCTCGTTTAACGTGCGCAGAAGTGCTAACGTTTCCTCGAGCTTGTCGGATGAAATGCCGTCTGTGCGGCTCAGTATCACCGCCCCGGCATAGCCGACCTGGTCCTTATAGAATTCGCCGAAGTTTTTAATGTACATCTTGCATTTTACCGCGTCGGCGACGGCCACCGCCGCGTTCATCGAAAGGTCGGCCCTTCCGATACTCTGCACGGCCCGTATGATGTCGGAGAGCTTTCCTACGCCGGACGGCTCGATGAGTATACGATCCGGCGAGAATTTGTCCATGACCTGGCCGAGTGCCTCGCGGAAGTCGCCTGTTAAACTGCAGCAGATACAGCCGGAACTCATCTCGGTTATCTGAACACCGGAATCCTGCAGAAAGCCACCGTCTATTGCGATATCGCCAAACTCGTTTTCTATCAGTACTAGTTTCTCGCCTTTATACGCCTCCGATATGAGCTTCTTTATGAGGGTCGTCTTGCCTGCCCCGAGAAACCCGGAAAAAATGTCTATCTTTGTCATAAAATCGTCCTTCTTCATGGTAATTATACTATTCTATTGAAATGATGAAAAAAAGCGAGTATGTTTTTAGTCCTGCAAGGCAAACGACGGCGGGCTGTCGCCCGACTGGGAGGATATCGCCGCCGGGCGGATAATAGGCCGCTTTTTATCATCAGTTAATCGAACAGCAGTATTATATCTCTGCGTTTTAGCGCACTGATATTGTACCACTAATTTCCCGGTTTTCAACCCAAATGGCGGAAATATATGTATTTCCGGGACCGGAACAAAAACAGCGCCGGTTTTTTCCGGCGCTGCTCAAAATCAGATATATTTATGAAAAAGCTATTATCGCGGCAAGCACAGTGAAATAAGCGGCAAGATATACGATATCTGCCGTCTTGAATCTGAGCCTTCTCATTGATGTGCGCTTTGGCATAAGGCGGAAAGCGCGCGCCTCCATGGCTATAGCCGTCTGGTCGGAACGGCGTATCGCTCCAGCTGTTATAGGCAGTGCCAGCATAACGTAGGTCCGGAGTTTTTTCTGAATCGGTGCGTCTTTTATTCTTGTCCCGCGCATCTGCGCGGCGCAAAGGACATCGGAGGCCTCTTCCCGGAGCGCGGGGATAAATCGCATGGCTATCATGACCATAAACGCAAGTTCATACGGCACGTGAGACTGCGTCATCGCGAGAAGGTAATCCCGCGCCTCACCCGTGAGCACGATGAGCGCCGAAAACAGGATTATGAGAAGCCGCAGTACGACTACCCCGCCGGCTTTGGCGCCGGAGACGGTTACAAAGACAAATCCAAATGCCGAGATGAGCGGTTCTCCTCTTCTGGTAAAAACACACTGCAGGACGAATATAAGGGCGATAAGTCCAAACATTCTGCGCGATTGCCCCCATAGGCGTCCAAGAGCGACACCCCCAGCAAGAAGTGTCAGAACAGTAAGCAAAAGCAAGGCAATGAGCTCCCAAAGGCTTCTTGAAAAGACAGCCGTGCCGGAAAGACCGATCAGCATCAGAAGCTTTACGCGGGGATCGAGAGTTTTGAGACTCACCGGGACATCACCTCCTCGCGGGTGGCATATTTGTCGATAAATGCGCGCTCATGGCTCACGAATATGACGCCGCAGCCGTCATTATCGGCGAGACCGCGGAGAAGCGCGCCAAGTTCTTCCCTGCCGCGCATGTCAAGCCCTGAGGTGGGCTCATCAAGTATAAGGTACTCAGTCCCCAAAGCGAGGACGGCGGCGAGCGCCGTCCTCTGCTTTTCACCGAAGCTGAGATTTCCGGGAAAGCTAGCCCGCAAACGCGCAAGATCAAAACGGGAGAGCATCTCTTCCGTTTTACAGGCGAAAAGTTTTTCACCGAGGCCGAGATTTTTCAGGCCGAAGGCTATCTCGTCATACACCGTCTGACAGAAAAGCTGGCGGTTAGGGTTCTGAAACACATACCCGATACGCCTGCCTATCTGAAAAAGATCCATGTCTTTTATATCATAACCGCCAACCGTAACGCAGCCGGATTCCGGCCGAAGCATACCTGTCATAAGTTTTGTAAGGGTCGTCTTGCCACAACCGTTGCCGCCGGTTAAGGCAACAACCTCCCCCCTCCCGAAAGAGCAGGATAAGTCCTTTATAACTTCCCGGTCCGAGCGGGGATATTTGAATGAAACACATTTAACTGTTATCATTTTTCAGGCTCCCGCCCTCCAGATAAAGTATCCTGTCGGCATAATCCGTCAGGACGAGGTCGTGTTCTACGACAATGACTGTTTTGCCGCTGCCGCAAAGATCGGTTATAGCACCGCGCACCATTTCGCGGCTTTTTTCATCAAGCCCGCTCATCGGCTCGTCAAGAAGTATTACCGCGGGGTCCAGAAGGAGTACGCTCCCTATGCAGAGGAGTTTTTTCTCTCCGCCGGAGAGCGTGGCCGGGTCGCGCAGCAGCATGCCGCCGAGCCCCATGCGGGACGCCATCCCGTCAACTTTTTCGCGGATAATTTCAGGCGGTATGCAGAAGTTCTCCAGGCCGAAGGCCAGTTCGTCCTCAACTGTCGTGCAGACTATCTGCGTATCGCTGTCCTGAAAAACTAATCCCGCAAGTTTCGCCGCCTCCGCAAGACTCGCAGGCGTATTGCCGCAAAGCTTTATTTCTCCATAAAGTTCGCCTTTCAAAACGTGCGGTATCACTCCGCAGAGTATGTGAAGAAGCGTTGTCTTCCCACAGCCGGAGAGGCCGGCTATGACGAGCGCCTCTCCGGTCTCCGCCGTAAACGAAATATCCTGCAGTATCCCGCGCCTTTTCCGATAGGAAAACGACAGGTTTTTAACGCTAACCGTCTCCACTTACCGGACCTCGATTATCGTGAGCCAGCGAACACTGCGGTTTGCGAATTCATCGCCCATTACGATTAGGCGGAATGGCCCGGTGCCGCCGCCGTCCATGGTTCCAAGTCCTTTGCCGTCCATGGAATACGCAATAATGATGCTGTCGTCCTCCACCGCTTCCTCGGCTGAAAACGCCGTAACATAATTATCTTCCGCCTGTGCGACTATTTGAGAAGCGCCCTCAAGCAGGGATGCGTCGGCATCGTTTAAAAGCGCCCTCACCGGCACGCCGCGGAAAGTACCCTCCACATTGTCAAAGCTGGATGAGGAGAGCGACACGTCCGCCTCTACATAGTCCATGGCCTCAATATCATCCAAGGTATAAGTCTTTAAAACATCGCCGTCTTTGACGATCGCGATGCTCCCGCTCTCCGATGGGACTTCCGGCGCGTTTAAACGCGCCAGGACAAAGATCGCCGCGGCGAGAATAACCAGTACCGACGTAATGATAATATAACGTTTCTTTTTCATATGATAACTCCCGCAGCTATCTTAAGCCGTTTCTCCGTTAAGATTCTGCACGCGGCTGTTAAGCGCGTTATACTCCCATTCGGTTATAACAGCGTTGGGATCAAAGGACATATAATCCCGTCCGTTGGCAATGCCAAGCGCGCGAAGCACGCCGACGGCAGTATAGCATTCATTCTCAGGTGTTACGTCTACAAAATTATCTGAAAAATCAGCCGTAAGCGCGTATTTTTCGACGAGTTGTGCGCAGAAATCCCCACGGGTGAGTGACGATATGTCATCGCCTATAATGATTTCCTTTACGCTCTTGACCCAGCCGGATATCGTGTTCTCCACAATGAGGCGCATGGGACCATAAGCGTTATAGCCGTTATAATCCGCGTCTTCCTTCCCAGCTACGAGCGGCGCGCTGTCTACGGCGTATGCAAGTATGACATCCTTGTGCTTGCCCGGCTGATAATTACTGTCTATGCCATTGATAACGTCTGCAACATCCAGCTGCTTTTTGTATCCGTCGACCGATACTACCGTTATCTTCGATGGGACTGTGACGCCGTCCTCAAGATATTTCTCAATGAGCTGGCGCAATACTATACCCTCGAAGGCGTATTTTCCTGCGGAGGCCGCATAGTATCCGCGCGCCGTGCAGTCCGTCATCGATTCCATCTGTCCGAGTGTCAGAACGGTATCCTTAGCCTCCGTGCCTTTAATCGTAACAGTGTAGTTCATTGCGGCCCCTTTGTGTGTCCAGTCGCCTCCTGTAGCCGGCTCGGCAGAGCCGTCAATATCCACCGTCTGGCGCGAGTACACATAGCCGGCGGCGTCGCCGACTACCACGGCAGCGAGCCACTTCGCACAGTTCGGCGCGTTGAATTCATCTGCCGCAGTCTGACCCACAATTAAGCGCATCGACCCGCCGACGTTGTCCGCAGTTTCTATGTAGCCGTCTGCCGCCTCAAAGCGCTTTGTCACAGGCTCCGTTCCGGTCGGGCCGACGAGCGGATAACCGTTCGTGCCGAAGGCGATGATGACCGGCAAACCGTTCACCTCGGCATCCGCCATTTCTTTACCTGAAAAGAACGAATATTCCTCACTCCTTATCTGCCCGAGCGTAAAGGATATCGTATAACCGTCTTTTGAGACCGCTTTTACAGGCGTCGAGTCCGGAAGATCCTTGTCCATCCCGGCATAAAGGAGCAGGTCATAGAGCTTAATGCCGGAAAAGCTGGGGGCGGTGAAGATGCTCCCGCTCGTCAGCATGCTGTAAGTGTTCCAATATCCGAGGTTAAGCGACTCGTCTTCGGCCAGACTTTCAAGGTCTTTCACCGTAAAACTCTGCACGCTCTCCATGCCGGAGCCCGCGAGAGTCAGCGTATCGTATAAATAGCTGTCGCTCCCGTAAACGCTTTCAGAATCATAGCTGATGTGCAGTTCGCTGCCGGCAATCCCCTCGGCATATGACAGCGGCATTAGTCCGATCAGAAGAATAACCACGAGGAGCGCCACAACTGTTTTTTTCATTTCAATCCACCCTTTCCGTAATTATCGGTATAAATATATCCTCATACCTGAAATCTCCATGTGTCCCCGTCTTTCCAGCGTATTCGTCGTTTCCCGTGCCGTCGTATGTGTGCTGTCCGTGGTCCGCTGTTATAATCACGCCCCCGTCCCACGCAGATACAAGCTGCCCGACCCATTTGTCCGTCTGTTTTGCCTTTTCCAACAGTTCGGCGGAGTCGGGGCCGTATGCATGGCTGGTATCGTCAATGCCGTGCAGGTGAACGAATAGAAGGTCATATCCCTCTCCAACAATTTTCAGCGCGGTCTCCATTACCTCGTCATCCGTATCGCCATCGCCGTCATAGTCCGGGTGGAGTTCCTGATCAATCGAAAATTTGATTATCTGCATATCGCCCTCGACGATATACGAGCTCTTTCCGAGGGACGAGGCGTAGTCGAAAATCGTATCACAGGAAACCTCATGCCCGCTTCGGTCGGTAACCCCCGTATGCGCCGGGGTCTGCCCAGTAACCATAGCGGCGTAGTTGACGGGTGTTATCGTCGGATACATAGACGTTGCCATTTCAGCGCTGAGGGCACCAATGTTTGGTATCGCGCCTTTTTCCAGCACTGCTGAATATGTCCTCCAGCCGAAGCCGTCGAGATAGATGATAAGTACCGGCTCGTCTTTATCGAGCGCGTCTTTGGCGATGTCATATACGTCCGTTATGGAAGCCTCCGGCGGGTCTGTTATTATCCCCGTCACATTGCCGTCATCATAGTCCGCAAGCCGAAAATCATCGGAAGAAACGTCGTAAACGTTTCCGTCCGCCGTATAAACCGCGAGCTGCTTCGCATCACCCGTAATACCAATGCCGTTTTTTAATTCCGCCGTACCGTTTTCCATCGTCCGCGCGTCCACTGTTGGAACCGACCTTGCTTCGGCGCAGGAAGTCAGAAATAAAACGGACAACAGCAGTAATAATAGTTTCTTCATTCTGCCTTCCCAATCCCGTATTTTTTGAGTCCCTTTAATAACGTCCAGGCTAAAAGGCCGCCCAAGCCGCCGGAAAATGCCGCAACGGCAAGGCTCAGCAGCAGCGGGATAAGCGGAAGACTGAAAAATATACAGTTCACGACCACGGTGCCGGTGATATTTGCCAGTATCCCCGCAACAAAAGCACATGTCAGGCAGCACACCCTGTGGCGCATAACAAAAAGCCCCAGGTCCATGACGATGCCCGGAAGCGTGTAGCTGAGCAGGCTCATCAGTCCGTGCGACCCGGCAACGCCCGTTATCAGCACCAGAATTGCCTGTACGACCCCTACGAGAGTGGCCGTCCCTCTCTTGCCGGTAAGTCCCATCGCTACGACGAGCCACATCATATAAAGTCCGCCCGCCAGAGCCCCTCCTGGAATGAGAAGCGGCGCACTGACAAGGTGCGCGAGCGGCACAACTATAGGCTTGAGTGCAATTCCCAGAGCCGCCATCACGGCGATCAGCACGAGCTCCCGTACGGTGAATCGGCGTATCGCCCTTTGAAATAAATTAATTATCATGGCGTCTTCACTTCTATAGAGCATACGTTTTTCACCCAATATTGTCTGTTGTATTCGCCCTCTATCAGCTGCCCCATAACGAGCTGGAGAGGACCGGAGTCGGTCAGTGCTTCGCCGTCCCTGTTCCACGCAAGTATCATATAGAGCGTCTTTGTCGGATCCTTTTCGTTTATGTAAGACGCCCTGACGGCGCTAATCGTCGTCGAACTGCCGTAACCGTCCGAAGAGGTCACCGTGATTTTTTTTGCGCCGTCCTTAATGCCGACCACGTTCTCGAGAAGATAGGAGAGCAGCACTCCGCCATAGCGGTTCGTGGCCTCCTCCGGCCCTGTGCGCCTCGAGAAATAGTCGTCCTCAAAGTACCCTTCCTTGATCGCCAGCAGGTCGTCCATGGTAAAATAGCAGGTATTTTCCGCACCTCCGCCGCTGACCTCAAGAATTGTATCGGGCGTTTTCACCGAATACGGCGCTGGAGCTTCCGCCTGTTCCGGGGCGGTATCCTGCTCCTGCCCTGTTTCCTGATCGGAAGTATCTGCCTGTGCCGGCGCAGACGGTGTTTCGGCCGCTTCCTTCGCCGGGTCGGAGCCGGCATCAGGCAAAGAATCCGCTGCCATATCCGCCGAAGTATCCGCATCGCCCGCTTCAAACGTTGCATTTGACTCGGCAGCCTGTGCGGGCTGCATATCGGATGTCTCTGCAGACGAGGTGTCGGAGACTCCCGAAACCGATGACTGCGGCTGTCCGCCTGATGAGCCGGTATTATCCGCTGCCGCTCCGCCGCCGGCGCATGCGCTCAGGATGCAAAGCATTAACACAAGAAACGGCAGAAGCGCTTTTTTCGAGATGTTCTCCATTTTATAAGCTCCCCATAAGCTGATGTACCCCCTTTCGCAGGGGATATTTTCTTTACGCGCTGTAGTCGGCGCTCATTATGGCGACCGTGTTTGTGGCCGCGTCATAGTCAACGCCGAAGCTGAATGCCGTACCCAAATCGCGCAGCTTAAAGAAATTGTTGCCATCCAGATTGTAGACATATGCCGAGCAAGGCGTTCCGTCCACCGAGAGCTTCCAAACGCTCGCGACGCAGGACGCAGACTTGTCCGTTCCGGGCTCAAGCTCTCCGCCGACCGCAGTATAAGCAGAGCCTTTAACCGCATTTACAGCAAAGCTCTCATCGCTGACCGAAATTGAAAACTGTGAAGACGTACCGTTTAACAGATACGCGATATCACGAAGTTTGAAGTAATTATAGCCATCTATGTTATAAGCCTCGAGAGCGACTGAGGAACCGTTGAAAGTTACCGTCTGTTTTGAGAGAACTGCAGCTCCCGCGTCCGGAGTTTTCCCCGCATCCGGTATCTGGATGCCTGTTACGCAGCGGATATTCACGTTGTTCGGCGTCGTATCGGCATCGCCCCGGACAATCCTGACATAGCTGTTGTCATAGACTGTGTCTCCGTCACTATTTTTCACCGGGTCGGTGGCGACAAGATAGTGGTTCGCGTCATCGCGCACATCGCCCACTGTGAAGGCCACGACATATCCGTCCGTTGCGGCAGCCTTGATTAATAAGCCGTCCGAAAGCGCAAAACCGGATTTCGCTGCGGCGTCCGCGAGGAGGTCTGATAGCGGTATGCCCGTATAATCAATCGTTGAAAGGTTTCCGTCCGCGTCCTTGGCACCGTAGGTATTTGTAACTGAAGCAAAGCTCCCGCTTCCGGAGATATCCGCCCACGTGTAAGTGATGTTTACTGTCCCCAACGTAATGGTGAACACCACCGTGGTATCCGCCGGCGCGTCAATTGTCTCAGAAGTGGTCTTAGCGAGCGCCGCTGTCATCGTCCCGACGATGAGCGCCATAACGATCAAAAGGCTGACTGCTCTTTTCATGCTCTTTTTCATATTTCCTCTCCTCTGCATTATTTATTAAATCTATGGTATCTCAAAAAAAACAGGCCTTCGGCTCACAGCCGAAAACCCGTAAAGCAAGAAGCAGCGCGCATTTGAGCACGCATATTTTTCGGAAAACCGCGCAAAACCGTTTCCCTGCTTCTTTCCAAATGGAGCATCCTCCATACGCCTCTCGGCGCCGCGGGAGGCAGCCGCGTTTCCGCTTGCTGCCCTGTGAGCTTATAGCTCAGGCCAAACCGGCATAGTTGCCCTTATCCGGTTCGTCTCGAAGCAAATATTTAATTTGTGTCCAATATGTGCTTATGATACAATATTTTGGATTGAAATGCAATGATTTGTCATTTAATATATTAAGATGAGATTAGTGTTTTTCATAGACGCGCGAAAAACTATAATGAAGGTGTTTTGTTCGTGTTCAGATGGCAGCCTAAAACAATAGCTTATATGAGAGACGCCGCGGAATACTGCGGATTTAACCAAATACTCGCTTCAAAAATAACGCCGTACCTGCCGGATGGCGCCCGTGTCTGTGACGCAGGCTGCGGACTCGGCTATCTGAGTCTCGCTCTCTCCAAATACTGCCGGAGCGTAACGGCGGTCGATATTGAGCCGCTTGCGCTCTCAGTTCTGTCAGAAAATGTCGAGAGGCGCGGTATCGAAAACATCGACGTAACGGAAGGCGATATCGCGGCATTTTCTTCTGAAATTCCCTTTGACGCCATGATTTTCAGTTTTTTCGGCGGTACCCGTGAGGCACTTCTCCTAGGCAAAAAGCGCTGCCGCGGAAAAGTCATTCTAATTCGTAAGGACTGGGAAAACCACCGCTTTACAATAGCAAAAAAATCGCTCAAGGTTACGACGCTCTCGGGCGCCGCCTCCGAGCTCGAATATTTCGGCATACCGTATATCCGTGACATCTTTTCCCTGCAGATGGGCCAGCCTTTCCGTTCTCTTGCGGACGCCGTGGACTTTTTTCGTATTTACAGCAAAGACGCGAACGCCGGAAAAATTTCCGAGAGCGACATTATGGGCAGACTCGAAAGAATATCCGCCGGAGAATTTAAGTACTTTATGCCTTCTTTTGAAAGCGTAGGAATGCTCATCGTCGACGTATGCGACATTCCCGAACTGCCGATTACGGAGGGGATATTATGACAGAGACGCGACATATTCTCATATGCGGCGACGTCGGTGTCGGAAAGAGCTCTCTCATCCGCCGACTTTCAGACGCGAGCGGCAGGCCTGTTTGCGGATTTGTCACCCTCCGCAGAAGCGACGGGAACGGCAAATACTCGGTCTATATACATCCTGCGCAAAGCAAACGCCGCACCTATACCCCCGCTAACCGCGTCGGCATATGCAACTCAGACGGTGGCATACATTTTCCCGCGGTATTTAATACCTGCGGCGTCCCGCTCCTTAAAGCAGAAGAGGGCCGGGTTATTATGATGGATGAACTTGGTTTTATGGAAAATGAAGCTGAGCTTTTCCGCGCCGCGGTACTAAGCACACTTGACGGTAATATTCCGGTTATCGCAGCTGTAAAAAATCAGAGTACGCCGTTTTTGGACGCTGTGCGCTCCCATAAAAATGCCGATCTTTTCATCATAAATAATAGAAATCGGGAAAAACTTTACACCGAGCTGCTTCCGCGGGTAATGGCTTGGGACAAATAGGCAAAAGAAACAAATCACCTTCCGTTTCCGGCATTGTCCGGAATACGGAAGGTGCTTATTTTCTCTATAAATAGCAACAAATATATAATGAAAATCCTAGATTTTCTGAATTAACGCATTTCCACGGGTTTCAAAACAGAAACCTAATGCGGCCCTAGTTATTTCGCCTCTTTTCTCTGCAGCGACAGTCTGTCAGCTATCATCGCAATAAATTCGGAATTGGTCGGCTTTCCTTTTATACCCGACACGGTATATCCAAAGAAATTCTGAAGAGTATCGACGTCACCTCTGTCCCAAGCAACCTCAATAGCGTGGCGGATGGCGCGTTCTACGCGGCTAGGCGTGGTATTGAATTTTTTTGCAACAGTCGGATACAGTACTTTAGTCACAGCATTAATGATATCCATATCGTTTATTGTAAGAATAATTGCTTCCCGTAAGTACTGATAACCTTTAATATGCGCCGGGATTCCGATTTCATGTATGATATCGGTTACCAGACTTTCAAGACTCTGCTCTTGTTTCTGCATACGGAAATTCTGAAGGCTGGATGACTGCTGCATGAGCTTAGGCGTACCCGAAGCCTGACGGATTCGGCTTATGAGTGCGCCGGTATCGCACGGCTTCTGTACGAAAAACGCGGCGCCCAGGCTGAGGGCGGCATACATGGCATGTTCGCTTGTGAAGCTCGTCTCAACAATTGGCACGGGGCGAGAGGATTCCGGGAGCTGTGTAAGCTTTTCCAAGACACCCAGCCCATCAATTCCGGAGAGGACGATATCCGTGAGAAAAACGTCCGGCTTCTGCTGAAAAATCATTTCCAGCGCGCGTATCCCGTCCCCTGTTGCACCGACGACCTCAAAGTCGCCCTCCGAGGCAAGGACCTCCGACATTAGTGTTCTGAATTCTTCGTTAGAGTCTGCTATTAGGACCTTTGTGACCTTTTCCATATTATTTCCTCCGTAAATAATAATTTATCACGGTCTCAATATATTTCTCTAAACCGTATTTCGCTTTCTAATCTAACATAACCAGACGGTATATGCAAGAAATATTTGGAAAAATTTCGGAATTATTTTGCTATTGTAGCGAACTCGACAATTTTGTCTATATATAGTGGTATAAGTTTTTTTAACTGCTAATATTTGACATAATATACAAAAAAGCGGGAGCATTGCGCTCCCGCTTTTATTATGCAGCTAAAGTTGATGCCTCTCCATATGCCTCATCAAGCATATTTTGTATTGAAATGCCGTACCCTTTTGTCGGATTATTAATTAATACATGAGTTACGGCGCCTATAATTTTCCCGTCCTGAATTATAGGGCTTCCGCTCATACCCTGCACGATACCGCCGGTTAAGTCAAGCAGTGTATCGTCTGTTATCGTTATCATCATATTACGTCCGATCATTTCCAATCCGGTGTATAAACGCGTGATCTCAACTTTATATTCGCACACAGTATCGCCCTTTATATTTGACATTATATATGCCTCACCAAGATGGATATCGCTGTCGGAAGCTACAGGAAGCGCTTTTGCTTCCCCTGCCGCAGAAGCATCCGTCAGCGCGCCGAAAAGTCCACCTTCAGTATTTTTTGTCGTATGACCCACAATATCATCATAAGAAAACGTTCCATGCAGTTGTCCCGGCTTCCCCGGCATTCCCGGAATGATATCGGTTACGGCAGCCCGCATGATGTCTCCTTCTCTATGCGGTATCAATATACCCGTGTCGATGTCGCTTACTCCATGACCAAGAGCACCGAAAATTCCGGATTCCGGATCGTAAAACGTTATTGTGCCAAACCCTGCCATTGCGTCACGCAGCCAGACTCCTATCTCATAGTATCCGTCATCCGTAAGAACCGGTGTCACCGCTACCTGCTGCTTTCTTTCTCCGCGCATTACAGTAACTGAAACTGTCTTACCCTTTGATTTGCCGATCGCGGATTTTAGTTCGTCGGCTGTGCTTATATCTTTATTTCCTACCTTAACAACAACATCGCCCGGTATAATACCCGCCTCATGCGCAGGCGACTCAGCCGCTCCTTCCCCTGTATGCACCTCAGCTACATTCAGAACAATGGCACCCTCTGTCTCAATACTAATTCCCGCAACTTTTCCGACAGGAACGAGCTCTGAGACTGCAAATGCAGACTGTATCGGCATGATAATTAGCGCCGCCGCAATGGCAGCTGTCCGTATAAAAAACTTTTTTTTCATCATATAGGAAGTCTCCTTTGGAGATCTTCCGTCTTTTTATTTCTTACCATTTTTCCCCTCCTGAAACGCCTTAAGAAATTCGAACCATTCATAATATGTCCGATAAAAATTAAATAAAGCGTCTGCTTTGGTGTTAATATATTTCACATTTGCCTTTAAATTATTTTGCGGATTTTACATATTTTCATTTAGCGGCAGCAATAAAAGTCAAGTCCTTGTCCCGCATATTTTAGACGTTTTATACATACCTTTTTTCTGCAACTGAAAATCATTTTCTGCGTATAATAGTTGAGAAAGGATGATGCAAATGGCAGAATTTTTAATTTTGCGTCCGGGTTCACGCGCTCCCCAGGTTGAACTTCTGCAGCTCAGTCTGAATCGGGCCGGATATGACACAGGAGGAATAGACGGCATATTCGGCCGAATGACTACCGCTGCACTATTAAACTTTCAAAGGGCAAATGGCCTTAAGCCGGACGCTATTGCCGGAACGGAAACATGGCGGGCGCTGACGCCTTATCTTACAGGCTCAGTAAGACACTCTGTAAAATCGGGTGATACGCTTTATAAGCTTGCGCAGCAGTACAAGACGACTATACGGGCAATTGAGACTGCAAATCCCGGTATCGACGCTTTAAATCTCATTCCAGGAACTGTTATAACTGTACCGCTCGGTTTTCAGGTTGTACCGGAAAACGTAAGCTTCACCTCCACGGCTCTCAACTTCTCCGTCACCGGTCTGAAATTACGATATCCGTTTATTGAAGTCGGCTCGGCGGGCATTAGCGTAATGGGAAAAACTCTGTACTATTTAAAAATTGGCACAGGCGATAACAACGTGTTCTATAATGCTTCGCATCATGCCAACGAGTGGATAACGTCGCCGCTCCTCATGCGGTTTCTGGAAAACTATGCAGCGGCATATGCCTCAGGAGGAAATATTTTCGACACGGACGCAAGGATGCTGTACAACACAACGACGCTCTATATCATACCCATGGTTAACCCCGATGGCGTCGACCTCGTGACAGGCGAACTTGACGGCGGCAACTACTACGACAGGGCGCGGGTTTACTCGGCAAATTACTCTGAAATCCCATTCCCGTCAGGCTGGAAGGCAAACATTGACGGCATCGATCTGAACCTTCAGTATCCCGCCGAGTGGGAGAGCGCCCGAACTATAAAATTTGCGCTGGGGTTTACATCGCCCGCGCCCCGTGACTATGTCGGAACAGCCCCGCTGACGGCGCGGGAGAGCCGAGCCGTATACGATTTTACGAGAAATCATAATTTTTCGCTCACTCTCTCATATCACACACAGGGTGAGGTCATCTATTGGAAATACTTAAACTTTAACCCGGAGGGTTCTTATGAAATAGCGCAAAAATTTTCCGCCGTCTCGGGCTATTCTATTGAGGAAACGCCGTACGGTTCCGCTTATGCGGGCTACAAAGACTGGTTTATTCAAGACTACAACAGACCGGGTTATACCATAGAGGCCGGTTTGGGGATTGCCCCGCTGCCGCTCTCACAGTTTCCAGAAATATACGCCGACAATCTGGGGATACTCACATTGGGCCTCACCGTAACCGCGTGAGGTTGACAAAGAAGAAAATAAATGTATAATCCATAATAATAGGAATTAAAAGCAAATTTACTGGAGATGAAATTATGAGCGAAAACTGCAGTCACGACTGTTCGAGCTGTTCCTCCGACTGTGCCTCCCGCGCACCAGAGGATCTTCATGAAAAACCCAATGCCATGAGCCACATCGGTAAGGTCATAGGCGTCGTCTCTGGAAAAGGCGGCGTGGGTAAATCCCTGGTTACCTCTCTCCTTGCCGTACTTTCAAAACGCGCCGGTTACAATTCCGCCGTCCTGGACGCCGATATAACCGGCCCCTCCATACCGCGTATATTCGGCATAAAAGGCAAGGCGGAGGCATCCGACCTCGGGTTGCACCCAGCAACGAGTAAGACAGGTATCGAAATAATGTCGATAAATCTCCTGCTCGATAACAGCACAGACCCCGTCGTCTGGCGCGGGCCCGTCATAGCCGGAGTCGTAAAGCAATTTTGGACAGACGTGGTATGGGGCAAGGTTGATTACATGTTTGTCGACATGCCTCCCGGCACAGGCGACGTGCCGCTTACCGTATTCCAGTCCATTCCGCTTGACGGCGTAATCATAGTCGCGTCTCCGCAGGAACTTGTCGGCATGATAGTCGAAAAGGCCGTCAACATGGCAAATCTTATGAAAATCCCCGTCCTCGGACTTGTGGAGAATATGAGTTATGCCGAATGCCCCGACTGCGGCAAAAAGTTTTTGCTTTTCGGCGAGAGCCATATAGATGACATCGCAGAAAAATTCGATCTTCCCGTCCTCGGAAAGATCCCGATAAACCCGAAGCTCGCCGCCGCGTGCGACGCCGGAATGATCGAGCTTTTCGAAGGTGACTGGCTTGATAACGCCATGGCGTCACTCGAAACACTCGGCGCAACTGAAAAATAAAAAGTATGTCCCGGTCATATTTTTATATGACCGGGACATTTTTATGCTATTATTTGTTTCAAATTATTTCAAAGAGGTGGTTTTCTTTACTTTTTCCGCCATATATGTTTAACTTGACAATTTTACCGCTTAATATTACTATTATATTTAGCAATTTTATACATAATGGAATGTTTAAAGAAAAAATCCAAATACATATTATGACATTCTTTATACATTTGGAGTTTTAAAATGAGTCATTATATGGGAATCGACCTCGGCGGGACAAATATCGCCGCCGGCGTTATCGATGAAAATGGGTGTGTGCTCTCAAAGCAATGCCTCTACACCAAACCGGAAAGAGGTCAAGCTGCCGTAATATCAGACATGGCAAAAGCGGCGGAAGCCGCTGTCAAAGCCGCCGGCATCCCGCTTACGGACATCCCCTATATCGGAATAGGCATACCGGGTACAGTCAGGTCAGACACGCGGGAAGTGATTTTCGCGCCGAACATCTCATGGCGCGGCGTGCAGTTGGAAAAAGAGTTCAGAAAACATCTCGACATCCCCGTGTTTGCGGCAAACGATGCAGACTGTGCGGCGCTCGGAGAGGCGTATTTCGGCTGTGCTGCAAAATATAACAGCGCGCTTCTTATAACAATCGGCACCGGCATAGGCGGCGGTTTCATCATAAACAAGTCGATCTTTTTCGGCTGCACGGGCTGTGGTACGGAACCCGGACACATGACGGTCGACTACGGCGGTGAACAATGCGCCTGCGGAAAGCGCGGCTGCTTTGAGACAGTAGCCTCCGCCACGGCACTCAAACGCGAGACAAGGCGTGCCATGGAAAAAAGCCGCTCTTCCCTGATGTGGGAAGTCTGCGGAGGAAACCTTAAAAATATAAGCGGGCGTACCGCGTTTGACGCCGCGCGACGAGGAGATCCACTGGCACTTGTCATCATAAATGCATACACCGACCACCTTGCCGCGGGGGTCGCCTCCATCGTGAACATCTTCTGGCCGGAAATCGTCATAATCGGCGGCGGTATAAGTGCGGAGGGGGACTTCCTCCTCGACCCGCTGCGTGAAAAGATGAAAAAATTCTCATATGCCGGTGACATTCTCCCCATGCCAAAAATAATGCCCGCTTCTCTCGGAAATGATGCCGGAATAATCGGCGCCGCCCTACTGGGTAATAATTAATAATCCAGCAACGCAAATAGCAATTTGTAAATCGGGATTCGGAAAGGACGTAAACCCATGCAGCTAAGGCTTGATATTAAAAACACCTCCAAGGCTCTATCGGAGGAAAAAATAACTTCTCTTTGCAGTGAGGCGGAAGCGGCTCTCGAAACGCTCTGGAACGGCACCGGGCGCGGAAGCGATTTTCTTGGCTGGTTAACGCTTGCCGACGGCTTAAACGCGGACGAACTAGATGCGATACACAGTGCGTCCCGCCGGATACAGGCAGACTCTGACGCGCTCATTGTCATCGGCATAGGCGGGAGCTATCTCGGCGCGAGGGCGGCTCTCGATTTTATAAAATCCCCCAATTATAACCATCTGCCTAAAAATACGCCCAATATCTATTTTGCCGGAAACGGCCTTTCCGCTGATGCGACAAATGAGATAATCCAGATGCTCGGCAACCGCGATTTTTCAGTAAACGTCATTTCAAAATCGGGTACTACAACAGAACCTGCGGTGGCGTTTCGCATATTCAAAGACCTTCTTGAAAAAAAATACGGGCGTGAAAACGCAGCCAAACGCATTTATGCAACCACGGACGCCTCCCGCGGCGCGCTCAAAAAGCTCGCGGACAAAGAGGGATACACCTGCTTCGTCATTCCCGACGACGTTGGCGGCCGCTATTCGGTGTTCACTCCCGTAGGCTTATTGCCGCTATCCGCTGCGGGCATCGACATTTCATCCATGCTGTCGGGCGCCAAAGCGGCGTTTGTCGCCGGAAGGCTCAGCGATCCGAAAAAGAACCTTTCCCTTCAATATGCAGCCGTCAGGAACGGGCTTTTGAGGAAAGGCATAAACACGGAAATTTTTGCAGCCTTTGAGCCCGCACTGCGCTATACCGGAGAGTGGTGGAAACAGCTCTTCGGCGAGAGCGAGGGCAAGGAGGGCCGCGGTCTGTTCCCCGCCTCGGTGGATCTAACTGCCGACCTGCACTCGATGGGGCAGTATATTCAGCAGGGACAGCGCGTACTCATGGAGACTTTCGTAAAAGTCGAAAAGAGCGGCTCCGCGCTTGCTGTCCCTAATGACGGCGAAAATTCTGACAGCTTGAATTTTCTCTCAGGGCGGGAGCTCACTTGGGCAAACCATCAGGCCCTTGTCGCCACTTCAATCGCCCACATGGACGGCGGCGTTCCAAACATCCTCGTTACAATACCCGACCGCTCAGAGAGGAGCTTCGGCGAGCTCGCGGCGTTCTTTGAGATCGCCTGCGGCATTTCAGGTTACATGCTCGGCGTAAACCCGTTCGACCAGCCGGGAGTCGAGGCTTATAAAGTTAATATGTTCGCCCTTCTCGGGAAACCGGGCTACGAGAAAGAGCGCGCTGATATTGAGAAAAAAATATAATATCAAGGGGCTTGGGAATGAAGATATTCAGGATGGTGCGCTACAATTCGCCTGTGGTGCTGACTTTTGCGCTTATTTCACTTTTTGCGCTCATTCTTGGCGATCTGACAGGAGGAAAAACCACGGCCCTCCTCTTCTGCGTCTACCGCTCGCCGCTTTTAAGCCCACTCACCTATGTCAGGTTGTTTACTCACGTTCTTGGGCATGCGAGCTTTGAGCACTATTTAAACAACATCCTCCTCATGCTCATTGTCGGCCCCCCGCTTGAGGAAAAATACGGCAGCCGCGCGCTGATTTCAGCCATCATAATAACGGCGTTTATTTCCGGCCTCGTTCAGTTCGTCTTTTTCCCCGGCACGGCGCTTCTGGGCGCTTCGGGTATAGTTTTCATGATGATTGTCATGTCGTCGCTCGCCGGGTTTAAAGAGGGTTCCGTTCCCCTCACACTGATTCTCGTTGTTATCTTTTATCTCGGCGGCGAGATCAAAGCCGGAATTACGTCTACGGATAATGTCTCCCAGATAACGCACGTCATCGGCGGCATCTGCGGCGCCGTAATCGGCTTTGTGCTGTCGAAAAAGAGGCTGCGCGGAAATATTTTGTAAATTAAATTCACCTCTTCCCTTTTGTGGAAATATGATTTATAATATCAGTACAGAGTCCTAATAAGCGTTTTACTTAGCAAGATAAAACCAAAACTGGAAAGGAGATCATACAATGGAACTTAAAGGTTCAAAGACAGAGGCCAATCTGATGTCCGCTTTTGCGGGAGAATCGCAGGCCAGAAACAAATATTCCTATTACGCTTCCAAAGCCAAAAAAGAAGGCTATGTTCAAATAGGAGATATTTTTGAGGAGACCGCAAACAACGAGAAAGAGCACGCCAAAATCTGGTTTAAGCTTCTTCACGAGAACGATGTTCCCGACACGATAACAAACCTCAAGGACGCCGCCGCAGGCGAGCACTATGAATGGACGGACATGTACGCGGGTTTTGCCAAAGAGGCCAGAACGGAGGGCTTTAACAAGATAGCCGCGCTGTTCGAGCAGGTCGCGAAGATCGAGAAAGAGCACGAGGAGCGTTATAAAAAGCTCCTCGCCAATATTGAGGGCGGCCTCGTATTTTCAAAAGACGGCGATACGGTCTGGCAGTGCGCAAACTGCGGACATATCGTTATCGGCAAGAAGGCTCCGGAAATCTGCCCTGTATGTTCGCATCCGAAAGCATACTTCCAGATAAAAGCCGAAAACTATTAATTAATAACTGTGATGCCCCGGCCATTCGGCCGGGGCACTTTTTTTATCTCCCGGCCCGCGAGGGACGGGTTTTCTTTTTTTGAGCATCTGTCTTCCGCGGCTTTGGGGCCGGTCTTTCCGCTTTGACGAAAGATTTAGATGCGGCTGATGTTTTTCTTTCCGGTCTTTTCGCTTCCGGTCCTTTCCCGGATGGCATTTTCCCCTCCGGCTTTTGCAGCTTTTTACGCCTTTCCGGCATCTCAGTCCTATATGGCCTGTCGGGCCTCACAAGACAATGCTTATCGAAACCGATAAGGTCCTCCCTGCCGGCTTCACGCAGCGCCTCAAGGACTAATCGGCGCTTTTCGGGGCGTTTCCACTGCAGAAGAGCCCTCTGCATGGCCTTTTCATGAAAGGCCCTCGGTACATACACGGGCTTCATTGTCCTGGGATCAATCCCGGTGTGGTACATACAGGTCGAGAGAGTCCCCGGCGTCGGGTAAAAATCCTGTACCTGCTCCGGTTGACGTCCCGTTTTATTGAGGTACTCAGCCAAAGCTACAGCGTCCTTCATCGTGCTACCCGGGTGTGAGGAGATGAGGTACGGCACAACGTACTGATCTTTGTCGTATTTCTGATTCAGACGCCGGTACTTCTCCATAAACCGGTTATACACCTCGTTGTGCGGTTTCCCCATATAGTCCAGAACGTTGTCCATACAGTGCTCCGGCGCGACCTTGAGCTGGCCGGATATGTGATGCTTCACAAGCTCCGCGAAAAACTCTCCTCCTTTGTCGAAGAGCAGATAGTCGAAACGTATGCCCGAGCGCACAAAGACTTTCTTAACGCCGGGTATGGCTCTTAGCTTTCTCAGAAGCTTAAGGTAGTCCGTGTGGTCGGTATCGAGATTCCTGCATGGCTCCGGAGTCAGGCAGTTCTTCCCTTTGCAGAGCCCCGATTCCAGCTGCCTTTTGCAGGAAGGATGCCGGAAATTGGCTGTCGGACCGCCGACATCGTGGACGTAGCCCTTGAAATTAGGATGCTTCGTCATAGCCGTCACTTCCCGGATGATAGACTCGTGGCTGCGGGAGGTTATCATGCGCCCCTGATGGAAGGCGAGCGCGCAGAAATTGCACGCGCCAAAACAGCCTCGGTTGTGTATGACGGAAAATTGCACCTCCTCGATCGCCGGGACACCGCCCATTTCGTCGTACATCGGATGCACTTCGCGGGTATAGGGCAATTCGCTGACGCGGTCGAACTCCGTCGTATCAAGCGGGTACGACGGCGGGTTCACTATCAACTCACGGTCGCCGTGCCGCTGGACTATGGCCCTGCCGCGCACGGGGTCGTGCTCGTCATACTGAATCATAGCGGCTTCCGCGTACTTTGTTTTGTCCCCCGCCGCTTCCTGAAACGAGGCGCAGCGCACAAACGGAAAGCGGCAGGCCGAAACATCATGCGCGGAAAAAGCCGTCCCTCGTATCCCTGTCATATCCGAAAAGTCAGCGTCGGCAGACAAAAATCGCGCTATTTCGATGGTTGCCGTCTCGCCCATACCGTATACGAGCATGTCCGCCTTCGCGTCAAAGAGCATCGAACGGCGCACCTTATCGTCCCAATAGTCGTAGTGGGCAAACCTCCGGAGAGATGCCTCCAATCCGCCGATAATTACCGGGATACCGGGGAAAGCCTCACGCGCGCGGTTTGCGTAAACCGTCACCGCCCTGTCCGGACGCAGTCCCGCCTTTTTTCCCGGGGAATAGAAATCCTCTGAACGCCTTTTTTTAGCCGCAGTGTAGTGGGCAACCATGGAATCGAGATTCCCCGCGCCGACGAAAACGCCGAGCCTCGGCGCTCCCATTGCCACAAAAGCAGAAGCGTCGTGCCAGGGCGGCTGCGCCAAAACAGCGACGCGGTACCCCTCAGCCTCCAGTACACGGCCTATTACGGCCGTACCGAAGCTGGGGTGATCCACGTAAGCGTCGCCTGTCACGAGCAAAAAATCATACCACTGCCAGCCTCGCGAGAGTATATCCTCACATGAAACGGGTAAAAATGCTGATGAATTCCTCATATGGAAATGTCCTTTTCCATAAGAAAGAGCCTGCAGAACATTCCCTGTTCCTCACCTATCGTTATAAAGCCGTTGTGTTCGTAATAGCCCACGGCGTTCTCATTTTCCTCCGCGACCATAAGGCGCAGACTTTTCCGTCCGAGTCCCCTGTATACAGAGACCGCATGGCCAAGAAGCTGAAGCGACATGGATGTGCCTCGGTATTTCTCGCACATGTAATAAAAGCTTATCCAACCCGCCCCTTTATCCGACGCTCGGTTTAAGTCTAGCTCGATGATGCCGCCGAATTCGTCGCCGCTCATTGCTAAAACAAGTGCGCGCGGGTCAATCAAGGCGCGCTTTTTTGCCGTTTCCAGACAGTCCTCCGAAAAGCCCTCCATTGTTTTGTGCGCCGAGAGCCACGCGTCGCGCCGGCAGGCAATATATAGTCCCGCGTCCGCCTTTGCGTCAAATGGTCTGAACCACATGCTGGCAGAATCAAAGCCGCTCTTATTCTTCCACCAGTTTTGGCGGGTAAAAGCCGAATTTTCTTCTGTAAGATGGGAGGAGTCGCCTGTATACGCCATCTTCATAGCGCCTTTATCATATTCCATCAGAGAGACGGCGGTGTTGTTGCAGTGGATGATCTGGTTTATCTCCGAAGGCGGAAGTCCCTCCGCTTCAAGCATAAGAACGCGCAGAATTGCTCCATGGCTGACAATGGCGACAGTCTGTCCGTCATGGCTTTCGGCGATGGCACGCACCGTGCCAACAATTCTCGCCCGCTGTTCCTCAAATGTCTCGCAGCCCGGGACGTTCCACTTGTGAGGGGCCGCATTGAAACAGGAGAGCTGATCTTTCTCATATCTCTCCGCGTCGCCCCATGGCTTGTCCTCCCACGAACCCATCCCCACCTCGCGCAGGCCGGGGAGAACGGTTATCCTGAGTCCGCGCGGGTTCGCAATCGCGCCGGCGGTCAGCTGTGTCCTCATGAGGTCGCTGGAATAGACGGCGTTGATTTGGACGCCCTCAAAGCGCTTTTCCAAAGCGCTCAACTGTCGGTATCCTTTTTCTGTGAGCCGGCTGTTATACCACCCCTGTATGCGTCGGTATACGTTGCCCTCCGCCTCGGCGTGTCTTATCAGGTAAATCTTGGTCATGTTTTCCGCTGCCTTTCAAAAAGGAATGCTCCGCATTTCGTAATATTGTCTCATTTTACCGCAAAAACGGGGACTTTACAACCTCTCATTGTTTAAGTGTACAAAAATGCTTTCACTTGTTCAAAAAAGTTGAAAACTCGGGAGTTTTAATATAATATGGTTATCGAAAGCAATTTATTGAGTATTTTGTCATAAATCCCTTTGAGAAATACCGGTCAAGTCGCTTTTTTCGCATTTATACAATATATAGTTATTTGTTACAAATCAGTATCTATATGTTTATATAGGCGGCAGTGTAAAAAATTCACACTGTACTTTGATGGACCAGCCTCTCCCCGCTTCAGGCGGGATACGAAACAAACAGACAAAACTTCCTTGCAATGGACTCATTACAATTTTACGCACTGGCGTATAGGAGGTATTTATGAAAAAAGTTGCGGTTATCATGGGTTCCGACAGCGACCTTCCAATAGTTTCCGGCACTTTCAAGCAACTTAAAAAGTTTGGAGTGCCCTTTGAGGCGAGAGTAATTTCGGCCCACCGCACTCCGCGTGAGGCCGAGGCGTTCGCCTCTTCCGCCGAAAAAGACGGCTTTGGCGTTATTATCGCCGCCGCCGGAAAGGCCGCGCATCTCGCAGGCGTAATGGCTGCATATACGATGCTTCCCGTTATAGGACTGCCTGTAAAATCCTCTCTGATGGATGGACTGGACAGTCTTTTATCAATTGTGCAGATGCCCACCGGCATCCCGGTCGCGACCGTTGCCGTGAATGGCGCGGACAACGCCGCAATACTCGCCGTACAGATACTCGCCGTGAGCGACAGCGAGCTTTCCGGAAAGCTTAAAGATAATAAAATTAAGATGGCGGAGGACGTTATCAAAAAAAATGCTGATTTGCAGGAAGAGGTAAAGAAAATATGAAAAAACTTGAGCAAGTATACGAGGGAAAAGCAAAGAAGGTATTTAAGACCGAAGACCCCGAAATCTACATTGTCGACTACAAGGACGATGCCACCGCATTTAACGGCGAGAAAAAGGGCACAATTCTCGGCAAAGGCGCTATCAACAACCAGATGACGAACCATCTGATGCGCCTTCTCGAAAAGGATGGCATACCGACCCATTTCGTTAAAGAGCTCTCCGAAAGAGAGACGGCAGTCAAAAAAGTCGCAATCATCCCACTTGAGGTCATAGTTCGCAACATCGCGGCCGGGTCTTTTTCCAAGCGTTATGGCGTAAAGGAAGGTACCCCCCTCAAGGTCAGCACTATAGAGTTTTCTTATAAGGATGACGCTCTCGGCGATCCTCTTATAAATGAATCCCATATCGTCGCTCTCAGCCTCGCCACCCCGGCGGAGATCGGCATCATAAAGGAGTACGCACACAGAATAAACCATTTTCTTAAGGCAACTTTCCTGGCCTCCGGAATAACCCTGGTTGACTTTAAACTTGAATTCGGCAAAACTTCTGACGGCACCATCGTCCTCGCTGATGAGATATCTCCCGACACCTGCCGATTCTGGGATGTCAAGACAGGCGAAAAGCTGGACAAGGATCGCTTCCGTCGCGACCTCGGGGGCGTTGAGGGTGCGTATCAGGAGATGTCCAGACGTCTTCTCGGCAAATAAAACAAGGAACTTCAGCCCGTAGAGACGGTTACCTGAAAGCTCCAGTACCAAAAAGGAGTAGGAGAACGATATGAAAAATTCCCGTTCTGACAGTTATGCCTCCGCAGGAGTAGACGTGACGGCCGGCTATGAGGTAGTCGATCGGATTAAGCCCATGGTTAAGAGCACATACACAAAAGGCGTCATCGGCGATCTTGGCGGCTTCGGCGGACTTTTTGAGCCTAACCTTGAGGGTATGAAGCGCCCCGTCACCGTCTCCGGAACCGACGGTGTCGGCACTAAACTCAAAATAGCGTTTCTTATGGACAAACACGACACCGTTGGAATTGACTGTGTCGCCATGTGCGTAAATGACATCATTTGCTCCGGCGCCGCTCCGATGTTTTTTCTGGACTACGTCGCTATGGGGAAAAATATCCCCGAGCGTACCGCTGAGATCGTTTCCGGCATTGCGGAGGGCTGCCGTCAGTCCGGCTGCGCCCTGATTGGCGGCGAGACCGCCGAGATGCCCGGCTTCTATCCGCCGGAGGAATACGACCTCGCGGGTTTTTCCGTCGGTATAGTGGATTATGAAAAGATAATCAACGGCTCTTCCATAAAGGAGGGAGACGCGCTCATAGGCGTCGCGTCCTCCGGCGTACACTCGAACGGCTTTTCCCTCGTCCGAAAAGTCTTCAATGTCAATGAGGAAACCATTAAGGAGTACATCCCCGAACTGGGCCGTACCCTTGGTGAGGAGCTCCTCACCCCGACAAGGATTTACGTCAAAACCGTCCTGAAACTTACCCGTGAAAAAGGCTTTGACATCAAGGGCATCAGCCATATAACCGGCGGCGGCCTGTATGAGAATGTGCCGCGCATGTTCCCGGACGGGCTCTCCGCCTCCATAGACACCAAAACCTTCCCTGTCCCACCTGTGTTTAAACTTCTCTCCGAAAGAGGCGGCATACCCGCTCGTGACATGTACAACACCTTCAATATGGGCGTCGGCCTCGTCATGGCGGTCTGCCGGGAGGATGTTCACGCAGTCACTGATGCGCTCTCCGAGTGCGGAGAAGATGCCTGGGTCATAGGTTCCGTTATTAAGAGTGACAAAGGAGTTGAGCTGGCGTGGTAAAAACAGCGGTACTCGTCTCGGGCGGCGGCACGAATCTTCAGGCCATCATTGACGCAAAGCTTTTTGACGAGATCAAAAACTGCGAGCTCGCGGCCGTCATTTCCTCCAATCCCGACGCCTATGCTTTAACACGCGCAAAAACCGCGAACATACCCACCTATGTCATAAACCGAAATGACTTTCCCAACCGCGCGAGCTTTACCGAAGCGATTATAAAAAAGCTTAGGGATCTGGACATTGAACTCGTCGTCCTAGCGGGTTTCATGTATATTCTGCACCCCACGATGATAAAAGAGTTTGAAAACCGCATAATAAATATACACCCCGCGCTCATCCCCTCTTTCTGCGGCAACGGCTGTTACGGTCTGCATGTCCATGAGGCGGCTCTTGATTACGGCGTCAAGATCTCCGGCGCTACGGCGCACTTTGTGACGAATGAGACTGACGGCGGCCCCATCATAATCCAGAAGGCTGTTCCATTAAGAGAGGGAGATACACCCGAGATACTCCAGCAGCGGATAATGGAACAGGCGGAATGGCAGATACTCCCACAGGCCATTTCTCTTTTCTGCGAGGGGCGGCTCTCGGTAGAGGGGAGAATCGTCCATATTAAAGAAGCATAGATAATCATAACGGACGATAGAAACCCACATTAAAGCGCGTATTTTAACGCCATGCTTAAACGGAGGAACACATTGGAAACCTATAATATTGATAATCTTTTAAAGAACAACGACTACCCTGGAAGGGGCATCATTATCGGCAGGTCGGCGTGCGGCAAAAAGGCTTATATCGTCTATTTCATTATGGGCAGAAGTGAAAACAGCCGCAACCGTATTTTTACTCAAACCGGCGACGGCATCCGTACCGAGGCGTTTGACCCCTCGAAGCTGACTGATCCCAGCCTCATCATTTACCGCCCCGTGAGGAAGGCCGGAGAGATCACGGTCGTGACAAACGGCGATCAGACTGACACCATTGTCGAAGCCCTCTCCCGCGGACACTCTTATATTCACGCGCTTTTGACCCGCACCTTTGAGCCCGACTGTCCGAACTGGACACCGCGCATTTCCGGTATCGTCCAGCCAAACGGCGACTACAGGCTCTCAATATTAAAAAGCGCAAACGGCGACTGCGAGAGCGTCCGCCGGTATTTCTTTGAGTACAATTCCCCCAAAGCCGGCGCCGGTCACTTTATCCACACTTATAAGTGCGACGGCAACCCTATTCCCTCTTTCGAGGGCGAACCGGAGGAAATTAATATCTCCGGTTCCATCGATGAATTTGCGGATCTCGTCTGGAACAGTTTAAACGAAAATAACAGGGTTTCCCTCTTTGCGCGTTCGATAGATATTGAGAGCGGCTCCGAAGAGAATGTAATAATAAATAAAAACAGGCAGGCGAAATAAAATGACCGAACTGGAACTCAAATACGGCTGCAATCCGAATCAAAAACCGTCCCGGATATTCATGCAAAGCGGCGACCTGCCGATCGAAGTCATAAACGGCAGGCCCGGGTACATTAACTTTCTCGACGCGCTCAACAGCTGGCAGCTCGTCCGTGAGATGAAGGCTGCCACAAACCTGCCCTCTGCCGCGTCGTTCAAACATGTCTCCCCGGCGGGAGCCGCTGTCGGCACCGCCCTTACCGATATCGAAAAGAAGATTTATTTTGCCGATGATATCGCCCTCTCTCCCATCGCCTCCGCCTACGCAAAGGCACGCGGCGCGGACAGACTGAGTTCCTACGGTGATTGGGCCGCACTCTCCGACGTTTGCGACAGGGAGACAGCTCTTCTTCTCGCGCGCGAGGTGTCGGACGGCGTTATCGCCCCAGGCTACACGGACGAGGCAGTCGAGATTCTGAAGACAAAGCGCAAGGGCGGCTACAACGTTGTAAAGATGGACGTGAATTACGTCCCGCAGCCCATAGAGCACAAGGACGTCTACGGCATAACTTTTGAACAGGGCCGCAATAAGCTGAAAATAGACGCGGACATGCTCACAAATATCGTCACAGCCGACCGCAGCCTCCCAGAGAGCGCAAAAACCGACCTCGTCATCGCGCTCATAACCCTCAAATACACACAGTCCAACTCTGTTTGCTATGTAAAGGACGGACAGGCTATAGGCATAGGCGCCGGCCAGCAGAGCCGGATACACTGCACTCGGCTCGCCGGAAACAAGGCCAATACATGGTGGCTGCGCCGCCACCCCAAGGTACTCGGGCTGAAATTTCTGCCCGCACTCCCCCGCCCTGCCCGCGACAACGCCATAGATGTCTATATCTCCGACGAGTACGAAGACGTCCTGACTGACGGAGCCTGGCAGACCATCTTCTCCGAAAAACCCCCGGTTCTGACGCGCGAGGAGAAAAAGGCGTTTATTTCCGAAATGTCTGACGTGGCCCTCGGCAGCGACGCGTTTTTCCCGTTTGGTGACAACATAGAGCGCGCCAAGAAGAGCGGAGTACGCTATGTCGCACAGCCCGGCGGCTCCATCCGCGATGACAACGTCATCGAAACCTGCGACAAATACGCAATGGTGATGGCCTTTACTGGCATAAGGCTCTTCCACCACTGATGATTTCATAAACACTTTTTTCTTCCCGCCTGCAGGGCGCGGCATCCTCGACGCGCCGCCGGTAAGAAGCTGTGCTTTCATTCGCGCATAATCCAAAAGCTTTTCGCTTCGGCGAAAAGTACGAGGGACTTTTTTCAGAAGCTGCGATGATTCGCTGTTTCTCAATAGAAAAGGCGCGGATAGTGTAATCGAATTCACACTATCATTTGATGCGCCGATTTCTCACCGCTTACGCGGCAACCGAAATTGATGCGCAATAACCTCCCGTTCAGGCGGAGGTTTCATTTTAATTATATGCGTTGAGACGCATGGGAGGTTTTTATGAAGATACTCGTAGTCGGCGGCGGCGGACGTGAGCACGCCATAGTCTGGGCGCTCTCAAAATCCCCCCGGGTCTCAAAAATATACTGCGCGCCCGGAAACGCCGGGATCGCTTCACTTGCAGAATGTGTCCCCATAAAGGCGACCGACGTTTCCGACATGGTTGATTTTGCCAAAAAAGAGGCGTTCGACCTCGTCATGGTGGCGCCGGACGACCCACTTGCCCTCGGCATGGTGGATGCTATGGAAGAGGCCGGAATCCGGACCTTCGGCCCGCGTAAAAATGCAGCAATAATAGAGAGCAGTAAGGCGTTTTCGAAAACTCTGATGTCAAAATACAGAATACCGACGGCAAAATACGCGGTTTTCACTGATTCCGACTCCGCCATCGCCTACATCAAAAAAGAGGGTGCGCCAATAGTTGTAAAGGCAGACGGCCTCGCCCTCGGCAAAGGCGTCGTCGTCGCACAGGATACAGATACCGCGATAGCCGCCGTACATGAAATGATGGAGGGCAGGAAATTCGGAGATTCCGGTCTCCGCGTCGTCATTGAGGAATGCATGACTGGCCCTGAGGTTACAGTACTTGCCTTTTCGGACGGTAAAACCGTTATCCCCATGCTCTCATCGCAGGATCACAAGAGGGCCTTTGACGGCGACAAGGGGCCCAATACGGGCGGTATGGGCGCGTTCTGCCCCAGCCCGAAATATACGCCCGAAATCGCTGCTTATTGCATGAAGAATATATTCCGCCCGACAATCGACGCTATGGCCTCCGATGGGCGTCCGTTCAAAGGCGTCATCTACTTCGGCCTCATGCTGACAAATGATGGCCCAAAGGTCGTCGAGTACAACGCCCGCTTCGGCGATCCGGAGACGCAGGCGATACTCTCTATGCTGGATACCGATCTGCTCGATATTTTTGAGGCGGTTATAGACGAGCGCCTCTCGGATTTCAAAATCAAATGGAAACGCGGATACGCATGCTGTGTCGTCATGGCCAGCGGCGGGTATCCCGCAAAGTACGAGACGGGCTTCCCTGTTGAGGGGCTTTCAGACGTTCCTGAGGGCGTCACCGTTTTCCATGCCGGGACCAGATTTTCAGACGGCAGATACATCACAGCCGGTGGGCGCGTCCTGGGCGTCACCTCTCTCGGCGATACGCTCACGACGGCCGCCGAGAACGCTTACTCCGGCGTCAAATTCATAAGTTTTGAAAACGTATTTTTCAGACACGACATTGGCAGATGACGGAATTTGATGCTCGCAGACTTTTATTAGGCAGCAGTATGCGAGGGGTATTTTAGACAGAGCAGAAAGGTCTCCTGCTTTATGAGCTCCAGGCATTTAATAATAGATACTGGAAATGCGAGGAAAAGCACGCCGATAAAGCGTTGACAAAGACAAGCGGTTATGTTATTATTACACCTGCGTTTGAGAGTCGGTTATGGAGAGATGTCCGAGTGGTTTAAGGAGCCGGTCTTGAAAACCGGTGACTCGAAAGAGCCGTGGGTTCGAATCCCACTCTCTCCGCCACTTGATATCAAAGCTTTATTAGATTCAGAAATTATTTTGACCATGGAGAAGTACCCAAGTGGCCGAAGGGGCTCCCCTGCTAAGGGAGTAGGGCGTGATGAGCGCTGCGAGGGTTCAAATCCCTCCTTCTCCGCCAAAAAAACTATAAAACCCCGTAATACCTTGAAATTAGAGGGTTGCGGGGTTTTATAGTTTTGATTATGCGAATGTAACAAATGGTATATAAACCACTGTGACCTGTAACGATCAATCCTATTGCACCCGCTATTGCTCCCATATTATACATATTTTAGAGACAAATAAATCCGCTGGGAGCTAAACACTCCCAGCGGATTTACTGAAGGAACAGATTGCGGAATGGAAGAAAGGAATATATGGAGGGAGAAAGGAGGCGTCGCAATATCTTGCGATAGCCTTATTTTAGCACATACCGCATATAGTATCAAGCCTTTTTGGGATGTTATTGCTCACTCAATGGCTTCGTCCTATATACTGCGCAGCCCATGGCAATAAGTTTTTCATATGTATCATGGCCGCCCATGCTGTTTGTGAGTCAGACATCTTCTCCGTCTTCCGCATCG
Organism: Oscillospiraceae bacterium; assembly: GCA_050253535.1. Taxonomy (GTDB): domain Bacteria; phylum Bacillota; class Clostridia; order Oscillospirales; family Oscillospiraceae; genus JBFWIW01. Next base: position 6,109 of record JBFWIW010000022.1, on the reverse strand, counting down.
TAGTCTTCGTCATCCTTGCCATGGTAGGAAACAAGCGCGTACATCCCGAAAGACGGGAATTGTAGCCAGACGCGATCATCGTTCATCTTCATCAGATCATTAAGTGTCAGCGGGTTCCTGTTTTTTACCTTTAGGATTTTGCATTAGAATTTTGTCTTGATATACAGGTTTTGGCTGATATCCACCTTCAATCTTTTCGAAATATTCTTCATGCCCGCATCTTTGACATTTGCGTAACTCCCATTTAGAATTTTCAGCGACGATCATATATCGGTGAAATATACATTTCAAAGTTGAGCAGCTCCCTCCGCCATTTCATGCAGAATATTTGTATCTACCACACTATTGTTTTCTTTTGATAATCTGTCCAATTCTTCGATAGCCCATTTGTCATCTATATTTTTATGAAATACTTCATTTACAAATTTGTTTTTGATTCTTACAATCTCTTCTTTTGTAAGCTGAATAATGTTGTATCCGGAATCGTGAATTGAAATAGTATTCGGCAGTTCGCTTTCATCAATGATTAAATAAAGCGTCGTAGCAGGGCAAGCATCGCCCACCACATTGGCATCATAGTAAAAGATATAATCGTCTTCTTTATCGCCATCGAAACTCATAGAACCAAAATTATCACCGAAAACTTCCAAATCATCATGAGGTAGATTTAAAAGGCTTTTAGGATCTTCACTAAACACCTCAATGATTTTCATACAGTCTTCTTTGGTATTTTCCCAAAATCGAAAATAAAGTGCTCCGGGCGGCATTTTAATAAATTCTCTTGCTCCTAAAAGTTTCATTGTTCCCCTTTCGTAATTTCATTCAGCATTTTCACATACCAGACGTTCTGTATAATTTCCGGCGTGATGTCTTTCAAATCCTCTGGCTTATCGATCTCTTCCCACCATGATTCCATGCCGTAGATGATCTTTTTCAGCTCCGGCACAAAGATAGCCGGATTAGTCCATGCTCCAATGTGTAGCTTTTCATCGTCATGATGGAAGGAAACCGTTGTGCCTATCGGAAGATCACCGAGCAGGATGCCAAGATAGGTCTTGCCACCATATCCCTTGCCGCAAGGATTTATTTTTACAAGTTGGCCGCATCCGTGTAGGTGATGTTTACAATCTTCGATGAAAGTTTGCTCTATTCCCTGTATGGTCAGAGGATATTCGATGTACCGCGATTTGTATTTCTCGCAGCTTTCGCAAATATCCTCGGCCACGGTTTTGATTTTATCGTCTTCCCAGCCATCAATATGGCAATGCCACTCCATGCCGTTTTTGCGCATGACTGGATGTACAAATTTACACTTGGACATTTTGCTATCCTCTTTCATTTTTACTCCTTTTCTTTCGGTATTATGCGAAGCCATCCAACTCCTTTAACGTAAAGATGGTGCGGCTTTCTTTTAGGCCGCCATAACTTGCAAGGGCCTTTCTGTAAGCGAGTGCAAAGATACCCCTCTCACGGATATGAACTTTGCTGCCAACATGCGCAATTCTCGCAAGTCTTTTCTTCATTTATTGCTTTCTCCTTCTAGTGTTGGAACTATAGAAACTCCGATAATTTTAATATTGCCGTTTGCGTCTTGAATAAGGTCTGCTCCGAAACTCAATGCCGGAGGCAAATTTGCTTCTTTCAATTTTGAACATTGATATGAAATAACGTATTTTTCCAATGAATCATTTTTGATTGGGCAATTATCGATGCCGGGGCAATAATAAACCATATAGTTTCTTTCATTTGATATGATCGGACATTTTTGCTGAAGGTCTTCATTCATTTCCTTGCCTCCCATGGGTATTCTTGAATTAATGGTGCGCCCCAGATATCCGCAAGACTGGATTTCAAAAATACCGGGATTTTAAACGCTCTGCATTCATCGACGATACTTTGAATCCACCGGCGGTCTGGCACTACCTTTCCCTTCCGGTTGCCGGTTTCTGCGCCTACAATTACCCATTCAGGGCAATTAACGCCATCGGTAATGCAAATAGGCTCTAATATAGGTTCTATGCTCATGAAGAGGTTTATCGTATCTGGAAGATCATCGAAACGGGTCACTTCGCGCTGCTTTGTAATTGTTACGCCATTCCAGACATTATCACCCTGTATGTATGTACCGATTTCTGGGCGCTTAGTGAGGAATATATAGATATGCTGCGGATTCTCACTCATTGCGGTCGCCGTCAGTTCTACCCATTCCTCTTGCCAATCCGCGATGTCACTCATAGAGTCCATGAAGATTGTTCTTGACTTATTGCTGTAAAGCTGTTGCAGGCGTTCCGGGAAAAATTGAGGATTTTCAAAGCAAGGTATCCATCCGAACCGCTGATTCATGCGCCTTGCATAGCAGAAAGGGCATCCAAAAGAGCATCCGATCACGGGGTTTAAGGATTTTTCAGCCCATTTTATTGATTTTGACACATCATTCATTTTTGCTCCTTTTCTAAATCGATTGGCTTAACTGAATAGATAAACCCTCCGTAAATTACTTCGCAGTAATGACCATATAGATTTCTCATTTCTCCACACACTTCAAGCCGCGTGCCTTTAGGGATAATCGGCATTTTCTTTGCGATGAATGTTTTCAAATCTTCATCTATTAAATCGCGCTTAGCTATTGCATACATCGTTTACGCCCTTCCAATTCCATAACCGCTGTCCGCCCTTCGCGGGGATGGGTTCAGGCAGCATAACAACATTTTGAAGTTCCCATGCATACCGGCCCGGTGTCCAGTCCCCAAATAACATTTCCTGCTCGGTAGGAACAATATATCTGTGAAAGTCCGGATGATGTTTCGGTACATCGAGTTCTGCGCCGACAGGGATATGCTTTGCCACGTCTATATCAGTGCCAGGGTTATATACAATGCGCCAGCAATTAACCAGATCAGCCGTCGCAATGATAGCCCCACGCGGCAAATAGTCAGGATCGGCCACGCCAAGGACTTCGCGCACTTTATCGAGGATGCATTCAACGGCCTCTTTTAAGCTGCTCGGTTTCTTCGCTGCTGCATGAATGGCTATCGGCCCTCTGTATTTTGTTTCCCATGACCGCGTTTCGTACTGCTTCGCGCCGCAGGCCAAAAGCGACGCCCACGGCTGCCAGATCGTTATAGCTTTCATTGGCATAATTATTCGATTCATAATTCCCTCCTAAAGTCCCGCAAGCATTTCGCCCAATGCCTCGGGATCGTCCCATATTTCCTCAGCTTCTTTAAGCTCTTTCCGTAGTTGCTTGTTGCTGGCCTTCAGTTTTTCATAGCTGGCCGTCAGCCTATTAAATTGCGTAATAAGGTCGATGGCATCCTTGCACATCATATCGGTGCAGTTATATACGCCCTCTACTGTAGGTTTATTTTCTTGGTGTTTAAGATAGGGACAGACCTTGCAGCCGGGGCCGTGGGTCATGTGGCATCTCAGAGCCGTTATAATAGCGGATATATCTGGTTTTTCAATATCCATTGGTTCTCCTTTCAAAGATTCTTATATACAAAATAATGAGCGTAAATATCTGCGATGTCACGCAATGTTTCGACATTCGAAAAGTCATAACCGGCACGGGCGGCATCTGAAATCGTGCTGTAATAAGCGGCCCGTTTCCAGAAATCTTCTCTTTCGATTATTAGCCTTACGCGCTGAAATGTATTTTCACCAACGACTATTTTAAGCACAGCCATTACGGTTTCGTATTTAAGCGATTCTTTTATAGATTCGGAACTCAGCCCCGAATGTGCTGCAAGGGCGTTTATGAGAGCCGGATGGAACGTAACTTTATCTTTGCTCATGCGATTCACCGACTTTCTCAAAATAAAATATTACTGGATGCGGATTTGGAATAACCATACCAAACCGCACGGCATTCCGATATGTAACGCTATCTCGTTCAAGCACGATAGGCCATCTTTCTATCGCGGAACGAAACTTTTCAAGCGTCAATGACGATTTATAATTATTGCAACTGCGACAAGCGGGGAGCATATTTTCAATAGTATCCAAATCCTGACCAATAGCGGCGTAAGCCTCAGAAAGCTCCATTGGGATAAAGTGGTCAGCTTGCATTTCTCCCATGGTGATTTCCCGACCGCAATATGCACAATGACCGCCGCATTTGTCATATATAGTCTGCCGATTCGATTTGCTCAGTTTACATCGCTTTGGCGGTTCATACATTGTCTGCGGCTCTTTTCTGCAACGCGAAATTGCTGCCAGACGCTATTGACTCCGCAATAGCCTGAATCGTTTCGTTTATGATATTCGCCGGACTTTTCTGCGTGCCGTCGAGATAGTCCAGTATGTCCGTATCCTCATATCCAATCTGTACATCAGAAAGAAACTGAGTAATCATCTCATAATTCTCTTCGGATGTGAACTTTTTGACCTCATGCTTTATGGTGAAGCGCCGCAGGAGCGCATCGTCGATCATGTCGATTCGATTTGTAGCGCCGACGATTATAACGTCATTCCGAATACGGTCCAGAGATTGCATCAGCGATATTACGATACGTCCCATCTCCCCGACATCCTCACGGCCACGCTTCATGCCGATTGCATCAACCTCGTCAAGCATAAACACGCATTTCTGCTTTTCCACAAACTCAAAAGCTTTAAGGATATTTTTACTTGTAGAGCCAAGATAACTGTCAATGCAGTTTGCAAAGTTCATGTACACGAATGGTAGCCCAAGCTTGTGCGCCAGATAACGCCCAAAATATGTCTTTCCGGTGCCGCTCTCGCCATAGAGCATAAGAGAATTGAGATAGGGTATCGCCAATTCAGCAAGTTTCAGCGCCGCATTATACATGGATGTGACCTGTTTTGCCGCCTGATCTTCGCGCTCTGTCAGATAGTAGCGCCCCGGTATGAAGGACTGCGAAACGTCCTCCATGTGCAAAATACCTTGTACGTTGGCCGGAAGCTCCATCATATTCATAGATGTCGCTTGCAGTAAGTTTTTCATTCTTTTGCAAAAATACATATTTGCCCTTGACGTATCACCGTCTATTATTTGCCCAGCCAGTTTCTTCGCTGATTTTGTATCATTTGTTACGGTTGCTTCAATTAGCCGTCTTAATATATCATTCATCTATAAGTTGCTCCTTCGGTTTGTGGCAAAATAGCCACCATAATCTGCCGTAATTATCCCATTCAATATCTTCATCTGCCGTCCAATCCCCGTACATATCTGCAAGTCCGCCGTTGCGTCGAAATACCCATTCTTCACGCCCGTGTATTTGGACTTCATAAAGCGGCATGTTATCTATTGCTTTCACTTGCTCCAATGTTAGCGGCTCATTTGCTGGTTCTACGCGGAGGTTCCAATCGTGGATAGCTGAATCCTCGGCCTCTTGTTCGGTGTCATATGTAATTGTAAGGAGAGACAGCAAGCAGCTATTGCAGTGTATGACAGCTTCCCAGCCTTTTCGGACCTTCATTGTTTCGATGACCGCCTCATAACCGCAGCAGGGGCAGCATTTTATTTCTTTGCTCATTCGCTAAACGCATCCTCTCTCATTTCAGCGGAATATTCCGCTTCATGCGCCATTTGCTCGTATGACTGACGTAAATAATCAGCACAGAAAACGCAGAATTTGACATCCCCATTGAATTCTTCCCCGCACATTGCGCAAATCTTTAATTTGGTTTCACTCATTTTGCTTCCTCCTTTGGTGGGTAGTCATAAGCGGTACAAAGAGTTTCATAGTCTACAAATTTATAATAAAAGTGATTTGTTTCAATTGTTTCTTTTTCACAATTTACAATACCCCAAACGCATTCTAATCCATCTACCCATACTGGTTTCCCGTCGCGCTCCCACAATTGCGGCAACGGTAGCGGCTTTGGATTCTCCCTATCAAGCTTCTCCTTGATTGCCTCAACGCGAATCTTGCTGCAAATGGCGCAGAAATCCTTATCGGTTTCTCCGCAGGCGCAGCCGCATCCGCTGTTCTCACGTTTATGCTTTTCGCAAAAGGCTTCTATCGCGTCAGTGAGCGCCATTACTTTCACGTCGTATTCAAATCGTCTGCCAATATCTTGGCAGTTATTTGCTGCCTATTCTTGATTTTCTTTTAATAATGCGTTCAATACTTTCAAGCCATCG
>JBFWIW010000021.1:0-39484 GCA_050253535.1 Oscillospiraceae bacterium | reverse complement strand
GTTTCAAGACATTTGAGGATCTTTTCACCTCGCCCGGTCAGTATTATTTCAACTCCGAATTCCTCGGCTGCCATAACGGCGCCTTCAACCAGCGCCTGCGGCGCGTTGTCACCGCCCATGGCGTCAACTATTATCCTCATGCCCGTCCCTCCGCGATAATACCGTCTATCACCTCAAGCGACCTCTGCGAGATGGCGGCATTCTTATTTCTCTTCCCCTTTATTCTGTAACCCAGCGGGGATATTATGCCGTAGTTTATATTCATAGGCTGGAAATCAGTTTTCGCTTCGCAGCTTACATAGAGCGCGAGCGCGCCTATGGCCGTTTCTGCCGGAAAATCAGCCGGCTCACTCCCCTTAAGCTCGCGCGCCGTCTCGATACCAACCAAAAGACCGGAGGCTGCGGACTCTATATATCCCTCCACTCCCGTCATCTGGCCGGCAAAGCTTATACGTTTGTCAGCCTTTAACCGGTAATATCTGTCCAAAAGGCGAGGCGAATCCAGAAACGTATTGCGGTGCATGACGCCGTAGCGGACGTATTCCGCGTTTTGCAGTCCGGGTATCATTGAGAACACCCGGCGCTGTTCCGGGAATCTGAGGTGAGTCTGGAAGCCCACAATGTTGTATATCGTGCCTGTCGCATTATCACGCCGCAGCTGGACTACGGCGTACGGCATACGCCCCGTCTTCGGATCATCGAGGCCAACCGGTTTCATCGGGCCGAAACGCAGAGTATCCTCCCCGCGCCGAGCCATAACCTCCACCGGCATGCACCCCTCAAAAACGCCGCCGTCGTCAAAACCGTGCACCTCGGTCTCTTCTGCTCCGGAAAGTTCGGATACAAACGCGAGATACTCGTCCCTCGACATAGGGCAATTTATATAGTCGGCTGTCCCTTTGCCGTATCGGGAGGCGAAATACGCCCTTTCCATATCGATGCTCTCAAAGGTGACGATGGGAGCCGCCGCGTCGTAAAAGCTGAGCGTCTTCCCCTCCGGAGAGAGCTCTTTTATACTCTCGGCCATCTTGTCAGAAGTCAGAGGCCCAGTCGCTATTATTACCCTGCCTTCGGGTATATCGGAGACCTCGGCGGCATGAATTTGGATATTAGGGTGGCTCTTTATTTTTTCCGTAACTGCATGCGAAAATCTCTCCCGGTCAACGGCGAGCGCCCCGCCCGCCGGAACCCTATTTTCATCCGCACAGGCCATAACGACGCTCCCCAGCCTGCGCATCTCTTCTTTCAGCAGTCCGGCAGCATTGGAAAGCTCATCGCTTCTCAGCGAATTTGAGCAAACAAGCTCGGAGAAATCGTCCGACACATGAGCCGGTGTCTTTTTTAGCGGCTTCATCTCGATGAGACTGACAGCGACTCCGCGGCAGGCCATCTGCCATGCGGCCTCACACCCCGCGAGACCCGCGCCTATTACCGTGCACTTCATAATGTGTCGTCATCCGATTTCACGGCGGACTTTTTTGCCGCTGGTTTTTTCGCGGCCGGCTTTTTCGCGGCCGACTTCTTGGCGGCGGTTTTTTTTGCCGCTGGTTTTTTCGCGGCTGGCTTCTTAGTCGCTGGTTCTTTCACGGCCGGTGTTTTTTCCGCCGGAGCGTTGGCAACTTCCCCGCTGTCTTTTACATTACTGGCTGCTGCCTCGGTCTTTTTGCGGTAGCCGCGCTTATCTTCAGGCAAAAAGGCGGGACATGCCTCGTTTGTGCAGAATGGCTTTCTGAAACCCTTTCCCGACCTTTTAAACAGTGTATGCCCGCACTGTGGGCAATTATCCTTGACAGGAACATCCCACGTCATGAATCCGCAGATTTTGCTCTTCTCGCAGGCATAGTAGGTGTAACCGTTTTTGGACGTACGTTTAAGTATCCTGGCCCCGCAATTGGGGCATTTACCGGGCATCTCGACGACTAGAGGCTTTGTAAAGCTGCATTCCGGATATCCCGGGCAAGCCAAAAACCTGCCGAAGCGGCCGGATTTTACGACCATTTTGCGCCCGCAGACATCACACACCTCGTCTGATTCCTCGCTGGGTATGCGTATCCTCTCGCCGTCAAGTGCGGTCTCCGCCGCCTTTATCGAATCTTCGAAAGGAGCGTAAAAATCATTGAGGACGCTCTTCCATTCCTTTTTCCCCTTTTCGACGCTGTCGAGCTCGCCCTCCATTCTGGCTGTGAATTTCAGGTCGACGATATCGGAAAATCGCTCCTTCATGAGGGTAGTCACAACCTCACCCAGGGGCGTCGGGCGCAGAAATTTGCCCTCTTTCACGACATATTCCCTGTCGAGTATGGTCGAAATGGTAGGTGCGTAAGTGCTTGGCCTGCCGACCCCCGTATCCTCCATTGCCTTTATCAGCGTCGCTTCTGTGTAGCGAGTGGGCGGCTGTGTAAATTTCTGTTCTTTTTTCAGTTCACGCAGGTTAACTTCCTCTCCCTCCGAGAGCTTCGGGAGCGCAGACTTCTCCTCTTCCTTTTCCTCATCACGCCCCTCCTCGTAGACGGCGGTGAAACCGGCAAACTTGATGGCGGAGTGGTTCGCGCGAAAAACGTATCCGGCTGAGGACGTGTCTATTGTAACACTGTCGTAAACCGCCGGGGACATTTGGCTGGCTATAAATCTGTCCCAGATGATTTTATAGAGCTTATACTGTTCGCTTGTCACGCTGTTTTTTATGCTCTCGGGGAAAAGTCTGACGTCGGACGGCCTTATCGCCTCGTGCGCGTCCTGCGCCGAATCCTTGGTTTTAAAGCGTCTGGGATTGCCGGGATGATAGGCCTCTCCGTAGCGGCCGACTATGACATCCTTCGTTGCAGAAAGCGCATCCTCAGAAATACGAAGCGAATCGGTCCTCATATAGGTAATGAGACCGACTGTACCCTCGCCCTCTATATCCACACCCTCGTAGAGCTGCTGCGCAATTGACATTGCACGGCGCGGAGTCATTCCGAGCCTGCGCGAGGCCTCCTGCTGCAAAGTGGACGTTATGAACGGGGGCGACGGCGACTTCTGTTTGTCCGCCCGCTTGATATCCTTAATAATGAAAGGTGACTTTTCGATGGCGGACACGACGCGGTTTACATCTGCCTCACACTTAAGCGCTTCCTTTTTCTCGCCTTTGCCATAATATTTTGCGGTGAACGAGCCGGCCTTGCCAATACAGTCGAGGACAACATCCAAAAGCCAGTATTCCTCAGGATTAAAGACCCGTATCTCTTCCTCCCTGTCCGTGACCATCCTCGTCGCAACGGACTGGACACGCCCGGCGGAGAGTCCTCTCTTTATCTTCTTCCAAAGCAGAGGGCTGAGCTTATAGCCGACTATGCGATCGAGAATTCTGCGTGCCTGCTGCGCGTCTACAAGATCCTTGTCGATCGGCCTCGGGTGCTCTATGCTCTCGGACACCACTCTTTTCGTTATCTCGTTAAAGGTGACCCTGTAGACCTCTTCGTCGCTCAGGCCCAGAAGTTCCTTGAGATGCCACGAAATCGCCTCTCCCTCCCGGTCGGGGTCGGTCGCGAGATATACGCGGCCGCTCGCCGAAGCTTCCTTTTTTAATTCGCTGATAGTCTCCTCGCGTCCCTTTACTGGCTTGTAATCGGGAATAAACCCGTTTTCTATATCAACGCCCATGGTACTCTTGGGCAGATCGCGCAAATGTCCCATGGAGGCCGTGACTTTGTATCCGCTTCCCAGATACTTGCCGATGGTCTTGGCCTTTGCTGGGGACTCGACTATAACAAGATTTGTCTTTGTTCTTGGCATTAAAGATCCTCATTTCCCGGTAGTATTGAGAACAATTCTATTGCCTGCACGCCGCAGAATATGCCCTTTTATCTCCAGCATGGTAAGGGCGGACAGGACTTCCGGCGCTGGGAGCAAACTCCCCGCGATAATATCGTCTACGTACATTTCGCCGGTCTTAACAGTGCTTATGACAGCAGATTCGGTCTCGGAAAGTTCCCCCGACCGTATCACTAAGTCAATATATGCCATGCTTTCTGTGTTGTCAATCTCTTTTTTTGTCGGATTGAGGGGGGCATTTTCCCCTGCAAGCTCCCTATTTATAAGTTTTTTGGTCATAAGCGGGTCGAGCGGAACCGTTTTAATACTTCCCGCTCTGCCGAGTTTTTCGGGATAGAGCGACATGTATTCCTCCATAATATCAAAACCTGAAACGGCAGGTATCGCCCCTTCGAGAAGCAGTCTGTTTGATCCCTCGCAGGCCGCAGCATCCACATTTCCGGGGACGGAAAAGACATCCCTTCCCTGTTCAAGCGCCCTGGCGGCCGTTATGAGCGCTCCGGAATGGCGGGGCGCCTCAATTATCACAACGCCGACGGAAATACCCGAAAGTATTCTGTTCCTGGCCGGAAAGTTCGATCTATAAGCCTCTGTACCGGGTGGGTATTCGCTGATGATGGCACCTGTCGACATCACGTCATTGAAAAGTGCGCGGTTCTGCGGCGGATATACGACGTCAAGCCCCGATCCGATAACGCCGACAACCCGCCCTCCCGCGCGCAATGCTCCCCTGGTAGCGGCTGAATCAATGCCCCGGGCCAGGCCCGATACAACAAGCCCTCCCGCCTTTGCTATCTCATAGCCTATACGCTCAGCAGTCTTTATGCCGTAAGGCGTGCAGTCTCTGGTCCCGGCGACGGCGACTGCCGCCTCCTCGTCCACAGCAGGAAGCCTCCCCCCGACATAGAGGATTATCGGCGGATTGGATATGTTTTTAAGCCGGGCGGGATACTCCGCGTCGTTTATTGTAATTACCCGAAAACCCCGATTCTCACATTCCGCAAGTATTTTACGTGCGCCAATGAGGTTTTTATGAATGAGAGAATCAATTTCCGCCTTGCCAAGGCCTTCTATTTTTTTGAACTCTTCTTCTTCCGCGAAAAAGACAGCCTCCGGCGATCCGAAATGCTCCAAAAGCATCCCCGCCGTCCTCGCGCCCACTCTCCGGCACGAGGCAAGCCATATCCAAAACTTGAGAGCAGACATAAAAACACCACCTTATTCTGCGCGTTATTTTATTTATATAGCGGCACGTCTCATTTCCCACATGACGACAGCTGCCGCAACTCCGGCGTTCAATGACTCGCAGGCGGGATTCATAGGGACGATGACCCGCCCATCGCAGATGGAAAGCATTTTTTCTGAAAGCCCCTGCCCTTCGCTGCCTATGACGACGGCAGTGTTTTTGAGGTCGACCTTCCGAATATCAACCGAGCCCTCGCCGAGCGCCGCGCCATAAAGCCTCAAGCCGCTTCTGCGAAGCTTCTCAATATCCTCATACCCCGCCTCGTATACGCGCTGCCTGAAAACTGCGCCCATTGAGGCCCTGACTGCCTTTGGGTTATATGGATCGGCACATGAACCGACAAGGATAACATCCGCCATCAAAAAGGCGTTTGCCGTTCTCATAACCATGCCGACGTTCCCCGGATCCTGCATATTTTCCAGTATTATATGCGCGCCGCGCCGTATTTCTCCCCTTTTTTTCGGTATAGCACAGGAGAAGAGAATACTTTGAGGGTTTTTGAGAGGCGACACCGCTTCAATTACGCCCATCGGCACCGAATATATTGGGATGTTCTCCGGCACTTTGACGCGGAGCTCGTCCGCCGTCAGAATCATGCGGATATCGGCGCCGTTTTTGAGCGCCTCGAGGAGGAGCTTTTCCCCGTCACAGAGAAATTCCCCGAACTCGCGGCGCGCGGCGCGGAAAGAGCCCAGCTTTCTCATACGGGTAATCTTTTCATTCTTTCTGCTGGAAATCGCCTCGTTCATAAAGACTCTCACTTTTTTCAGATTTCATAAGGTTCAGAGGCCTCGTTTGAAAAATCCGTGTGTTTGGGTCATCTGTCGAATTTTTTGATGGGCAAGGTAAATTAGTATAATTAGTCTATGGCGATGGAATTTTACGCTACCCGGCGAAAAATTCGGTAAAAAGACGGTCACTGGTATTTTTCAAACATGGCCTATAGTAAAACTGTGGCAAAAAAGCTGTGGCAGAGGAAATACTCCCTGCCGCAGCTTTGTTTTTTATTCATCTAACGGCTTCATGGTCGGAAACAGCAGAACATCCCTTATGGAGGCGTTCCCGGTGAGCAGCATAACGCAGCGGTCAATGCCTATGCCGAGTCCGCCCGTGGGCGGCATGCCGTATTCCAGAGCGTTTATATAGTCGTCGTCCATCATTCCGGCCTCGTCGTCTCCCGCGGCGCGCAGAGCGGCCTGCCTCATGAAACGCTGCTTCTGGTCAATCGGATCATTCAGCTCGGAGAAGGCGTTTCCCATCTCACTGCGGCAGATAAAGAGTTCGAAACGCTCTGTAAGGCGCGGGTCCCTGGGACTGCGCTTTGCAAGCGGGGACACCTCGACAGGATGGTCTATAATAAATGTCGGCTGAACCAGCTTTTCTTCGACCTTCTGGTCGAAGCACTCGTAGAGAAGGTTGCCCCAGGTGGGCTTTTTCCCTTTTTCCATCTCGACACCGATGGATTTTGCGGCAATCAACGCTTCTTCCGTGCCCTCAAAGGACATGAAATCGACGCCGGTATACCGCTTAACCGCCTCTGTCATTGAAAGCCTCGGCCAGCCGGGGGTAAGGTCTATCTGCTCTCCCTGCCATTCTACCCCGTACGTACCCAGAATACTCATCGCCGCCGAGGATAAAAGATCCTCAAACAGATCCATCATGTCATTATAATCGGCATAGGCCTCATAAAGCTCGACAGTGGTAAATTCCGGGTTGTGGCGCGTATCCATGCCCTCGTTTCGGAATATCCTGCCTATCTCGTATACGCGCTCGATTCCGCCGACTATGAGCCTCTTGAGATGCAGCTCGGTAGCTATGCGCATGTACATATTAATATCAAGCGTGTTATGGTGCGTGACAAACGGTCTGGCCGAAGCGCCTCCGGATATGGTGTTAAGTACCGGGGTCTCGACTTCCATATAGCCGCGGTTATCGAGGAAAGCGCGGACATGCTTTATAAACCTTGAGCGTATCTCAAATGTGCGGCGGGTTTCAGGATTCATAATGAGGTCCACATACCTCTGGCGGTACTTGAGCTCCGTGTTTGTGAGGCCATGGAACTTCTCCGGCAGGGGGCGCAGAGACTTAGCCAGAAGCTTTATTTCCTTGCAGTGCACTGAAATTTCGCCCATTTTAGTCTTAAATATATAACCGGCAACACCGATTATGTCGCCTATGTCGACCTTTCGGAAGTCAGAAAAAACCTCTTTTCCTACGTCATCGAGCCTTACGTATATCTGTATTCTTCCCTTGTCGTCGGTGATATCCGCGAAGATGGCCTTGCCCATCCCCCGCTTTGACATAATACGCCCGGCCATGGAAACTGTTTTACTTTCCATGGCTTCAAAATTATCTTTTACTTCCGCCGACCACGCAGTACGGGTAAATTTTGTCTCCACAAACGGGTCGTGCCCATCCTCACGTAATTTAGCGAGCTTGTCCCGCCTTATCTGCAGTATTTCGGAGATGTCCTCCTGAGTCCCGTCCAGAATATTCTCTTCCGACATTGGGTTACCTTCCCTTACTTCTTCTCAATCTTTAGTATTTCAAACTGTAATATACCTGCAGGGGCTTCGACTTTTACTATATCACCGGCCTTGTGTCCGAAGAGACTTTTTCCGAATGGAGAGTCGTCGGAAATGAGGCCCTGCATTGGGTTCGCCTCCTGTGAACCGACGATTGTATACTCCTCTGTATCGCCTGTCTCAACGTCGCGGACGGTGACATGGCTCCCAATGCCGACTCTGTCCGTCTCATCGGTCTTTTCCATGATCTCCGCGTTCTCTATGAGATTTTTTATCTCAGCAATCTTGGAATAGAGCTTGCCCTGTTCCGTTTTAGCCTCATCGTATTCACTGTTCTCTGACAAATCACCAAAAGAACGCGCCTCACGGATCTGCTCCGCAACTTCCTGCTCCCTGACAGTCTGAAGATAGACAAGTTCTTCCTTGAGCTGCTCCAGACGCTCGGCGCTCATCTTATATCTCGTTTCCTTTGCCATGGCAATCTTCCTTTCGGCGATAAGATATTGCGCATACTGGCACTGTGTGCCCATGCGCTTAATTAAAGCCTCGGCGCGGTACGCGCCGAGGACAATTTTATCATGATCAAAATCATGATTATCTGCGAACCCATAAGGCTGCAGATTGAATTTAGTAATTATATTAGGTTTATTTTGCCTTGTCAAGTGTTAGGATATTATGGTTTCCGCCAAGTCTCGACATTTTTGACTTTTATTCTATCAGTTTTGACGAGACCGAAGGATGTCGCCTCGCTCACAATAGCTTCGCGGGGGTAACCATCCGGTATTCTTCCGATCACCTCTCGAGGAAAAGAAAACTCAACTTTAGAAATATATCCGGCGCACTCCACCATGTTCAAAACCTCAGGTTCAAGCGCCAAAACGACACATTTTTGGGGGAAAATCAGCTTTCTTCCCGGCGCCGCGAAAAGGACGGCGACATCCGCCGACTTTAGTCCAGGTTCCGTCAGCTTCTCAATTGGCGCTATGCCGAACTCCCTTTCGGCACGCCTGAATACATCCCGCCCGCCGCGCTCCGACTCGGCAATTACATAACGAAAATTTAGGCACAGATCGAAAAGCGCCTTTGACTCTAAGGACGAGAATCGCCGAGAGTAGAGTACAGCAGTTTTGTTTTCTCCTTCGGCCGCCTTTGCAGCAATCTCACCGGCCATCAGGCGGCGCAGAAATCCGTCGTCCAGCTCGCAAAAACCGGCGTTCAGAAATTTTTCCCTGAATAAAAAATCCTCACGGAAACACAGCCTTGTGATATTCCTGCGCAAAAGTATATTTACGGCCTCGTCTATCCGTTTTTGCGCCCGTCTGCTCTCCGGCGGCGCCTGCTCAATAACAACATGGAAAAGAGGCAGCGATAGGATACGCTCGGAATATGCGATCACTCCGCGGTATCCGGAGACAGACCGCCTGAGCCTTTCCGCAAAGGTGCCTTTCTCCCGCTTTGCCGCTTCGATAAGTGCAAACATAGTTTCACCGACCCCCATACATTTTATTTGGGGGTCGGTGATAATTATTACAATTTAAAATTTAAATTATGCTGAAGCAGATATTGTGTAGTTTGAGTAATAATCGAGAGGATTTACAGTCGTCCCGTTTATTCTTATTTCAAAATGCAGGTGCGCACCTGTCGAGACGCCGGTGGAACCGACAAGACCGATAACCTGTCCCTGAGTAACATTGTCGCCAACCGAGACCTTTATCTTACTCATGTGGGCGTAAAGCGTGGTATTGCCGCCGCCGTGATTAATGATTACATAGTAACCGTAAGACGATGAATATGTAGCAGTTACGATAGTGCCGCTGTCCGCCGCCAGAATGTTAGTACCGTAAGATGCGCCTATGTCAATACCGGAATGGGTCTTATAAACATGATAAACCGGGTGGAGTCTTGTCCCGAAAAGTGATGTCACAAGACGGCTCGCCTGTGATGGCCAGACATATGTTCCTGTGCCCTTAACGCTGGTTCCTGAGGCATCCTGACGTTTAAGTTCCTCTGTCATATCGTCAATCTGCTTCTGGAGCTTCGCGTCCGCGGCATCGACCTCGCTGTAGAGGGCCTCGTACTGGTCCTGACTTTTCTCGAGATCCGCTATCAGCTGCTCCGCCTCACTGACTTGCTGCATAAGTTCGTCTTGCTTTGCAAGGAGCTCCGTCTTCTTCTGTTCCTGCTCAGCCTTCGTTTCCTCAAGCTGGGTCTTGGCGGCTATCGTGTCGAGGCGCGACTGCTGCAGCTGCTTGTAAACGGCCTCATCATACTCCATAATCTCGGAGATGTCGTCAATTCTGCACAAAAGATCGGTGAAATTCCGCGCGTCAAAAAGAACCATAAAGTAGGATACTTTGCCGTTTTCCTCCATGGCTCGAATCCGCTCCTTATAGCGTTCCCACTGCTGGTCTTCTTTCTGCTGACAAACTACGACCTCGTCTTCCTTTTCCGCGATAAGGGTAATAAACTTTTCTATCTGTTCTGTTATATTGTCTATCTCCTCCTGGGTGAGCGATATCTTCTCGTCCAGGACGGCTTTCTTTGCAAGTACCGTAGACTGTTGGTACTCAATCGAGTTTATCTGCGATTCTATATCCTGCTTTTTCTGCTGGATGGTCTTCTGCTGGTCCTGGAGCGAGTTGAGCGCGCTCCTAGACGCCGCGGCCGAAGCTCCCACGGTACTCAGAATCCCTACAAGAACGGAGCCCGCCATCAAAAGCGCCAGGAATATAGCGACTATCCGTACAAACCACTTTTTCTTCATCGTTTTCCTCCGAAAAAACGCCGCCGTCAAACCCTTAGATAATTCTTTATAGCCAGAGCGCTGCCTATAATACCAACGCCGAAACCGACAGCGAAAAAGGCCGCGAACATGGGCAAGGCAACATCTCCGAAAGGTATGACAGTTATGAAACTAAGCCCTGAATTCTCCACTATTTTCGATGAAATCAGAGAGTATATGCCCCACTGCGCGAGATATGCCATACAGGAACCCGTGATCCCGAGGATAAGTCCCTCGACACAAAAAGGACATCGTATGAAGCTGTTTGTAGCGCCGACCATCTTCATTATTGCTATTTCTTCCTTGCGCTCAATAGTAGTGAGCTTTATGGTATTTGAAATAATGAAGAGCGAAATAATTACAAGTACGGCTACCAGCGCTATCGAAACGGCACTCACAATGTTCCGCACCGCGATGAATCCGCGCGATATTTCAAGATGCGCGTTGACTTTTACTATTCCTTCGACGCCTAGGAGTTGCTGCTGCGTGTCTGCCATCTTGGATATGTCGTACAAATATATTATGTATCTGTCCCTCAGGACGGAGGAATCGAGGTCGTCCAAAAGAGTCGTATCTTCGTATTTCTCAACAAAACTCGCCATCGCCTCTTCCCGGGAGACGAAATGGGCTGAGCTTACATTGTCTATTGCCTCCAGCTCCGTCTGAAGCCCTCTCGCCTGCTCATCGGTCATATTTTCATCTACAAAGACGAGAATCTGGTTGTCATCCTCAAGCGTACCAATAATGGAACTCACATTCAATGCGACAAGAGTAAAGCTCCCCATCATAAGAAGACACGCTATAATTATGCCAACTGAGGCAAAGGACATAAAGCCATGGGTGAAAACACTGCTTACACCCTCTTTTATATAATATCCAAGTCTATTCCATTTCATAGTTGTAGTAACCGTCCATTCCGTCGCTGATGATCCTGCCTCCGTCTATGGCGACCACCCTCTTCGAGAAGCGGTCAACCAGCCCCTTTTCATGCGTGACGACAAGCACGGTCGTACCGAGCTCGTTAATCTTCTGCATAAGGAGCATTATCTCAAGACTGCGCGCAGGGTCAAGATTTCCGGTGGGCTCGTCCGCTATTATAAGCCTCGGATTATTCACAAGGGCGCGCGCCACCGCGACACGCTGCTGCTCGCCGCCGGAGAGTTCCTGCGGTTTTCTCTTCGCTCGCGTGTCAAGGCCGACAAGCTCCAGCACATACGGTACACGGCGTCTTATCTCCTTACCCGAGGCTCCGACGGCGCGCATGGCAAAAGCCACGTTCTCATAGACGGTCTTGTCTTCAATCAAACGAAAATCCTGGAAGATGACGCCTAAAGTCCGTCGCATATGCGGCATTTTAGAGAATTTCATCTTATCGAGGTCATAGCCGTTCACGTGCACAAAGCCGTCCGTTGGGGCGACTTCACCGGTCAGCATCCTTATCACGGTAGTCTTCCCGGAACCGGAAGGCCCGACGAGGAATACAAACTCACCGTCGTTTATCGTGAGACTTATGCCCTTTATTGCCTTTGTGCCGTTTTCATATGATTTTATTACATCAGTAAGCTGAACCATTGATCTTGGTTATCCTCCGTTATTTACGGCTTTTGCGAATTGAGGTACTTTTTGACCATGAGCGCTACTTTGAAAACTATGGCCTGGTCGAACTCGCGCAGATCCAACCCCGTGAGCTTCTTTATCTTTCCAAGACGGTAGACAAGTGTATTCCTGTGTACGAACAACTTTCTGGATGTCTCGGAAATGTTGAGGTTATTTTCAAAAAACTTTGTGATGATGCCGAGAGTCTCCTGGTCGAGCGAGTCGATTGGGTTCTTTTTGAACACTTCCGACAAAAACATTTCGCAGAGCGTCGTCGGCAGCTGATAAATAAGTCTGCCGATTCCAAGATTCTCATAATTGATTATGGCCTTTTCCGTCTCGAACACCTTGCCGACGTCTATCGCGATCTGCGATTCCTTATATTTGTCGGCAAGCTCTCGGATGTGCCTTGCCGGCGTGCCTACGCCTATTACCGTTTTTATCGGCATATCCGCCGTAAGCGCCTGCTGAATTGACAACGCAATCTTATACAGGTCCTTAGCCTCGGCGTTCGCCGGGATCTCCTTAACAATTGCGATATCCGTCTCGTTTATCGTGAGAATAAAGTCCTTCTGCTTTTCCGGGAAAAGCTTCTGAAGTACCTCAGCCGCCGAACCGTCCGTTTTTCCCGTCTGCCTGACAAGGAAAACCGCGCGGGGCATGTCGGACACGAAGTGAAGCTCTTTTGCGTGGACATAGATGTCACCGGGCAGTATGTTCTCGGTGATAATGTTTTTTACCAGCGCCGACTTGTCGTATTTTTCCTCATAATAAACCTTTGCCTCAGAGACGGCGATACACGCCATAACACAGAGACTTCTCGCCAGCTCGTCCGTACCCTCGACAAAAACCGCATAGTCGAACCTCGCATCGCTTCCGCCGAGCATCTTAAAGGTCTTCCCATCGGAAGTTCCTACCTTGTCGCCTATCATGTCCGCAACAACGTAAACGCCGCTCATGTGCGAGCCTATAAGCGCGAACTCACTGCTAGCCACCACCATCCCATCGGGATCCACGACCCCAATAGTCCTGTCTGTGGCCTCCTTCATTTGAACTATAACACTTTGAAAAATTCTGCTTGACATTTCCCCGCCTCCTTTAAATGTTGTCTCTTGACGGCAAAAAAAGGTTTTTAGTGATTTTGACCATTTACATAATATACGCTGCTTCGGTATTTTTCAATAGAATTTTCGTTATTATTTGTAAACTTTTTAGAGAATATAAAAAATCGCAGGGTATTTTATACTAATTTTATAAATCTTTTCCAAATCTCAAATAATGTGCCGTTTTCGAAAGCGCTTTTTTAGCTGAAAACAGTTTTCGCCTCTGCCTCTGAAAGTTCACGATACTGCCCCGGTTTAAGCGATTCGTCCAGAATAAGTGCGCCTATAGATATCCGCCTAAGGTTTTTCACCGGCTTTCCGAGACTTGCGGTCATTCTTTTTACCTGATGATACTTCCCCTCGCAAATCGTAACGAGCGCACGGCTTACATCACCCGATTCCAGAATCTCGAGCCTTCCCGGGCGGCAAACCATACCGTCTCCCAGTACTATGCCGTCCTCAAACGCTCGGCAGTCTGCTTCTGTGAGAACGCCAAATGTCTCAATATAGTAAATTTTATTTACGTTCTTCTTCGGCGAAATGACACTATGACAGTAAACGCCGTCGTCAGTGAGAATAAGGAGCCCCTCCGAATCCTTGTCGAGCCGACCGGCCGGGAACAGGTCAAGGTGCAGAAGGCTCTCGTCCAGAAGTTCCAATACCGTGCTGTCACGCGGGTCCTCAGTGGATGACACCATGCCCGCGGGCTTGTTCATCATGATATAGTGGTGCGTCTTTTGGTCAAGAGGAACACCTCCAATGGCTATCACGGCCGTCTCAGGGTCGTACTTTTCCTCAGGGGAAACGGCTTTTACCCCATCCGCCGTCACAAGACCGTCGCGTACAAGGCTTTTGGCCTCCCGGCGCGAAAAAGAGCTTTTAGCCGATAGTATCCTGTCAAGCCGCATGAGCGCCATTTTATCCCCTCTTTCAATAATGTCCATGCCTTTATTGTATCATAACTCGGTTTTAAAATGAATAAGCTTTACAAACTGATATTATGAGGTGGGGTCATGATAGTCTACACAGCAAAATTCAGCAAAAAAAAGGCGATCATCGCGGTTCTTATACTGGGAGCCGTGCTGTGCGCCATAATCCTTCTCGCAGGAGAGCGGTTTGGCGCGGCAGCCGAAGCCTCTTCCCTTTCCGCGGTGGTGAAAACAAATGAAGACCGTGTTAGTTACCTCTGTACGCTCGGCTGGGATGTTTCGGATGATCCCGTCGATCAGCAGACCATAACTATACCACGTGATTTTTCCGGCGTATACGGCACATACAACGAGATCCAGCTCGCACAGGGTTTCGATCTGCGCGAATACGCCGGGCGTGAGGCGGTACGGTATACATATGAGGTCAGTAATTACCCTTCGGCCCAGGACGTTGTCGTCGCGGACATCATCGTCTACCGCAACGAGATAATAGCCGGAGACGTCCAGTCCACCGCACTCGACGGATTCATGCAGGGCCTTGATTTTCCAAAAAGCGGCGAATAAAATCTATGCAAATATTTTAATCAAAAAAATATCCGTCAGTCAAAAGCTGACGGATATTTCTTATTTAAGGTTATTTCCCACTAGCGATAACGACGCCGGATCCGACGGTATGGCCGCCCTCGCGGATGGCGAAACGGAGTCCGTTCTCGATGGCGATGGGGGTGATGAGCTCAACATCCATATCAACGTTGTCGCCGGGCATGCACATCTCAGTGCCTTCTGGCAGCGTGATAACGCCGGTAACGTCAGTGGTACGGAAGTAGAACTGAGGTCTGTAATTGTTGAAGAACGGGGTGTGGCGGCCGCCCTCTTCTTTGGTGAGGACGTAAACCTGGCCCTTGAACTTCGTGAGGGGGTGAATTGAGCCGGGCTTTGCAAGGACCTGGCCTCTCTCAACATCATTCTTCGCTATACCGCGAAGGAGGGTGCCGATATTGTCGCCGGCCTCAGCATAGTCAAGGAGCTTACGGAACATTTCGATACCGGTGACGGTAGTTTCGCGGGGCTCATCCATAAGACCGACTATCTGGACTTTCTCGTTCATCTTAACCTGACCACGCTCAACACGACCGGTGGCAACAGTTCCGCGGCCGGTGATGGTGAATACGTCCTCAACAGGCATAAGGAACGGCATGTCGGACTTGCGCTCGGGGGTGGGGATATAGCTGTCAACAATATCCATGAGTTCCTTGATGCAAGCGTACTCTGGAGCGTTGGGATCGGTAGAGTCTGAAGCAAGTGCGTTGAGTGCGCTGCCCATGATTATCGGGATGTCGTCGCCCGGGAATTTCTCTTTAGAAAGAAGCTCACGGACTTCCATCTCTACGAGTTCGAGGAGCTCGGGGTCGTCGACCTGGTCGACTTTGTTCAGGAAAACCACTATGGCCGGCACGCCGACCTGGCGGGCAAGGATTATATGCTCGCGGGTCTGCGCCATCGGGCCATCGGAAGCGGCGATAACAAGGATGGCACCGTCCATCTGCGCGGCACCGGTGATCATGTTCTTGATATAGTCGGCATGTCCCGGGCAGTCGACATGCGCATAGTGACGATTGTCGGTCTCATACTCGACGTGAGCTGTATTGATTGTGATACCGCGTGCTTTCTCTTCTGGGGCCTTGTCGATCATATCATATGCTTCGTACTTGGCTTTGCCCGAAAAGGAGAGGTACTTTGTAATGGCTGCGGTAAGCGTGGTCTTGCCGTGGTCAACATGTCCGATTGTGCCGATATTTACGTGAGGTTTTGTTCTTTCAAACTTAGCTTTTGCCATTTCGGAATATTCCTCCTTAGAATTATTAAAAAAGTTTCGTTTATAATGGCCTATTGTATCTTATTGCACGGTTTTTTGCAACCGTTATTTCACTTAGCGGGAACCCCTGCTTAAGATTATCGTCTCCTGCAGGGATTTAGGCAGCTCGACATAGTGCGACGGCTCCATGGAATAGTTTCCGCGCCCCTGCGTCTTGCTGCGGAGATCCGTAGAATAGCCGAACATCGTGGAAAGCGGAACAAACGAATCGATCTGCGCGGCGCCGTTTCTGGTCTCCATACCGGTGATCTGTCCTCGTCTGGAGTTTAAATCTCCGATGACATCTCCCATGTAATCCTCCGGCACCGTGACAACAACCTTCATTATAGGCTCAAGGAGTGTCGGATTCGCCTTCTGCATAGCCTCTTTGAAGGCCATGGAGCCGGCGATCTTAAACGCCATTTCCGATGAGTCGACCTCGTGATAGGATCCGTCGTAGAGCGTAACCTTTACGTCGACAACCTGATAACCCGCCACGACACCTGCCAGCATGGCGCCCTGAATTCCCTGATCCACCGACGGAATATATTCCTTCGGTATGTTGCCGCCGACAACCTTGTTGATGAACTCATAGCCCTTACCGGATTCGTTCGGCTCGACTGTGATCTTCACGTGGCCGTACTGGCCCTTGCCCCCGGACTGACGGACGTATCTCTCGTCAACATCGGCCGTGGACTTTATGGTCTCTTTGTAGGAAACCTGCGGCTTGCCGACGTTGGCCTCCACTTTGAATTCGCGCAGAAGCCTGTCGACGATGATCTCCAGGTGAAGTTCGCCCATTCCGGCGATTATGGTCTGGCCGGTCTCAGTATCGGTGTAGGTCTTGAATGTGGGGTCTTCCTCCGCGAGCTTCGCCAGCGCTATGCCCATCTTTTCCTGACCGGCCTTCGTCTTTGGTTCAATCGCAACACGGATAACAGGCTCCGGGAATTCCATGGATTCCAAAATTATTTTCGCTTTGTCGTCGCAGAGGGTGTCGCCGGTAGTTGTGTTTTTCAGTCCCACGGCGGCGGCGATATCGCCCGAATACACGGTCTGAATATCCTCTCTGTGGTTGGCGTGCATCTGAAGAATGCGGCCCAGGCGTTCTCTCTGTCCCTTTGTGGAGTTTATAACGGTTGAGCCGGCATCGACTTTACCGGAATAAACACGGAAAAACGACAGACGACCGACAAACGGATCCGTCATGATCTTGAAGGCGAGCGCCGAAAACGGCGCTTCATCGCTTGCGGGACGACTATCCTCCTCGCCGGTGTCGGGGTCTGTTCCGATTATGGCGGGGACATCCAGCGGTGACGGCATATAGTCCACGATCGCGTCGAGGAGCTTCTGCACGCCCTTGTTCCTGTAAGAGGTTCCGCAAACGACAGGGATCATCTCGACGGCCACAGTGGCCTTGCGTATTGCTGCTCTTACGGCGTCCTTCGAAATTTTCTTGCCCTCAAGGTAGTTTTCCATGATCTCGTCGTCGAAGTCGGAGACGGCCTCAAGAAGCTTCTGATGGTACTCATTTGCAAGCTCGAGCATGTTCTCGGGTATATCTTCCTCGCGCATATCCTTGCCGAGCTCGTCATAATAGATGTCGGCCTTCATCTCGACGAGGTCGATTATACCCTTGAAGTCGGCCTCCGCGCCGATGGGGAGCTGGATTGGCACGGCGTTGCATTTCAGCCTGTCGTGTACCATATCCAGCACATTAAAAAAGTCCGCGCCCATGATGTCCATTTTGTTGACATATATCATGCGGGGAACGTGGTAATGGTCGGCCTGACGCCATACGGTCTCGGACTGCGGTTCAACACCACCCTTGGCGCACATGACTGTCACTGAGCCGTCCAGCACCCTCAGCGAACGCTCGACCTCGACTGTGAAGTCGACGTGCCCCGGGGTGTCGATGATATTTATACGATGATCTTTCCAAAAGCAGGTTGTGGCAGCTGAGGTTATCGTAATACCTCTCTCCTGCTCCTGCTCCATCCAGTCCATCGTCGCTGCACCCTCGTGCACCTCGCCCAACTTGTAGGTGCGCCCGGTGTAGAAGAGCATGCGTTCTGTAGTTGTGGTTTTACCGGCATCAATATGAGCCATTATGCCGATATTTCTAGTTTTCTCAAGGGAACACTTTCTTGGCATATAACTCACTCCTTCGTCCTGCCAAAAGTCTGTTTTTCACTCGAAGAAAAATAGACTTAGGACAGTTACCAACGGTAGTGAGCGAAAGCCTTGTTGGATTCTGCCATCTTGTGGGTATCTTCACGTTTTTTGACGGAAGAACCGAGATTATTGGCCGCATCCATGATTTCGCCTGCGAGGCGATCTTTCATCGTCTTCTCGCTGCGGGCTCTCGAATAATTCGTTAGCCAGCGAAGTCCTAAAGTCTGTCTTCTGTTTGCTCTAACTTCGATAGGTACCTGATAGGTGGCGCCGCCGACACGGCGGGCCTTAACCTCAAGTGTGGGCATGATGTTCTCCAGGGCCTGGGTAAACACCTCAAGAGGACTTTTACCGGTTTTCTCCTGAATAGCGTCAAAAGCGCTGTAAACAACCTTTTGAGCCACACCCTTTTTGCCGTCCAGCATAATACTGTTGACAAGTTTTGTAACAAGCACAGAATTATATACCGGATCCGGCAGGATCTCTTTTTTGGGTACGTTACCTCTTCTGGGCACTATACTTCCCTCCTTCATTAAAAATGATCTCAATGGTACTCCGGAAGCTATGAGGTCAAAGCGTTCCGGTGGGTGCCTGCGCAGGAGGCAACATACATATAAAACTATATGTATATACCTTCATGGCAAGGCATTTGCCTTACGCACAAAGCGTAATTAGCTGATTTTGCAGGATTATTTCTTTTTTCCCGCTTTCGGTCTCTTCGCGCCGTACTTGGATCTCGCCTGCTTGCGGTTTGCAACGCCCTGCGCATCGAGGGTACCGCGAATAATGTGATAACGGACACCAGGAAGGTCCTTTACACGACCGCCGCGGATCATGACCACTGAGTGTTCCTGAAGGTTGTGGCCGATTCCGGGGATGTAGGCCGTCACCTCATAGCCGTTTGTGAGTCGGACACGGGCAATCTTACGGAGCGCGGAGTTAGGCTTTTTAGGGGTGGACGTTCTGACCGCGGTGCAAACGCCTCTCTTCTGTGGGGAAGAGAGATCGGTCTCTCTGTTCTTAAGGGTATTGAGGCCCTTCTGCATGGCGGGCGAAGCGGACTTATATGTCCCCATCTCTCTGCCTTTTCTGACCAGCTGATTGATTGTCGGCATTTTGTTCCTCCTTTCTTTATTACTGTATATTTTCACCGGAGCCGAGGTTCCGACAAAAACCTGATTTTCTGCATGGGAATACCCGAAAAAGGGCATAGTTGCCCCAAACAGAAAATTATTGTAACATAAGCTTTTCCAATAGTCAATAATTTTAACCGCAATTTTGTACAAGCTCACTTGAAAAAGGCGGTCTATCGCCATTCGGCCTAAAATTTATGCAGTAACCCGCCGTTATCCCTGATAACAACGGAACATTCCGCCACCTTTTCGTTTAATGGCTTTCGCAGGCATTAATTTTTCTAATCGCAAACGTCTATTGACAAAACGGAAAAAATTTGTTAAAAGTAGTTAGTAAAACTAATTAATTTAGGGTGGTGATAATCAGTGAACGACTTTGAAACGAACCTGAACAATATGCTGGTTGACACTTTTAACTATATCCTTAAATATGAAGAGATGTCTCTGAAAACGATATCCAGCGTTCCGGTCACCGTGACCGAAGTGCATATGATTGAAGCCATAAACAAAATGGGCGGGAAAGTAACCGTCAGCGAAATCGCTTCAGTTATGAATATTGCTGTGCCTACCGCTACGGTAGCGGTAAAAAAACTTGAGAGCAAGGGTTTTGTCACAAAGGTACCCTGTATCGACGACGGACGGAGAACAATCATTAGCCTGACCCCGTTCGGGCAGAGGATCGATAAGGCGCACGGCATTTTTCACAGAAAAATGGTAAGAAATATCAGCAGCGGCTTTCTGGACAGCGAAAAGGATATCCTGCTGACGGCCGTCAACAAGCTCAGCAAATTTTTTAAAGAAAAAGTCGAGGCGTAATAATGAGTCTGAAAATAATAGGCACTGGGAAAGGGATTCCCAAAAAATCCATCACAAATAATGAGCTTTCCACTATTGTCGATACAAATGACGAATGGATATCCTCAAGGACAGGCATCAGGAGCCGATTTGTGTGCACCGACGAAAGCCTTACG
Source organism: Oscillospiraceae bacterium (assembly GCA_050253535.1). Lineage (GTDB taxonomy): Bacteria > Bacillota > Clostridia > Oscillospirales > Oscillospiraceae > JBFWIW01. The sequence continues at coordinate 19,356 of JBFWIW010000021.1, read as the reverse complement.
GATCTGTGTGTAACGGCGGCCGGGAGCGCGCTTGAAAAAGCTGGGCTCACAGCTAATGATATAGACCTCATCCTCTGTTCCACAATAGGCGGTGATTATGTCACGCCCTCTCTCGCCTGCACCGTCGCGGAGAGAATGGGAACAAATTGTCCCGCTTTTGACATAAACGCGGCCTGTGCCGGATTCATTTACGCTCTGGATGTCGCTTCAATGTATTTAAGCTCCGAAAAAATGAAAAACATTTTGATCATATGCGCTGAAATGATGTCGAAACATGCCGACTGGGCCGACAGAAGCACCTGCGTTCTGTTCGGAGACGGCGCGGGGGCGTGCGTTGTTACCAAAGGCGGCGCTTTGAAATATGCTAACCTCACGGCAAATGGGAACGTAAAATTACTGAACCTAAAATCCGGTACGGGCAACAGTCCTTTCGCGTGTGAAAAAAAAGAGACCGGTTATCTCCATATGGAGGGCCCGGAGGTCTTTAAATTCGCAGTCAGCATGATCGAAAGTCAGGCGAGACTCGCGTTTGAAACGCTAGGTCTTTCCCCCGACGACATTGACTATTTCGTTTTGCATCAGGCAAATAAAAGGATAATCGAGTCGGCCAGAACCCGCCTAAAGCAGCCCCAGGAAAAATTTCCGATCAACATCAGCAGATACGGCAATATGTCGTCGGCTACCATACCCATTCTGCTGGACGAAATGCTCGGAGATGGAAAAATCAAAAAGGGCGACAAAATTTTGATGAGCGCGTTCGGCGCGGGACTTACCACAGGCACCTGCATAATGATTTGGGAATAGGCATCGGTATAAATACCCGAATCCACTGGTTGTTCAGACGAGCCAAACCCTTTCATAATAAATAATAATTAAATTACTGGAGGAATTTTTTATGCTTGAAAAAATCACTAAGGTTCTCAGGGAATATAAGGGAAACGACGATCTCGCCGTGACGGAAGAGACCACGTTTGCGGAGCTTGAACTCGATTCTCTCGACATCGTTGAACTCGTAATGAATCTCGAAGAGGAATTTGGTATAACGATAGAAATGAGCGAGGAGATCAAATCCATCGGCGACCTTATGAAGGTTATTGAAAACGCTTAAGCAACGCTTAAAACATAAAGAAGGTAGAGATAATGATTAAAACTCCGCTTTGTGAGCTTTTGGGAATTGAATATCCGATTTTTCAGGGCGGTATGGCCTGGGTCGCCGACGCGGGCCTTGCGGCCTCGGTATCTAACGCGGGAGGACTTGGAATAATCGCCGCGGGAAATGCGCCCGCCGATTTTGTGCGCGGACAGATAAGAAAAGCCAAAACCATGACCGATAAACCGTTCGGCGTAAACATCATGCTTATGAGTCCCTTTGTGGATGCTGTTGCCGAAGTCGTCACTGAAGAAAAGGTCGCGGTAGTCACAACCGGCGCGGGCAATCCCACAAGATTCATGAAATCCTGGACTATGGCCGACATCAAGGTCATCCCCGTTGTCCCGTCAACCGGCATTGCAAAGCTGGTGGAAAGGAGCGGAGCATCCGCCGTTATAGCCGAGGGCGGTGAGAGCGGAGGACATGTCGGGGAAGCAACGACCATGGCGCTCGTGCCGCAGGTCGTTGACAGCGTTGGTATTCCCGTAATCGCAGCAGGCGGTATAGGCGACGGGCGCGGCATCGCGGCCGCGTTTATGCTCGGCGCCATCGGCGTTCAGGTCGGCACCCGCTTTCTTGTCGCTAAGGAGTGCAGTATCCATCAGAACTACAAAAATAAAATCATCAAAGCGAAGGATATAGACACGATATCCACCGGTAAGCGACTGGGCCATCCCGTGCGCTCACTTAAAAACCCTTTTTCAAAAGAATTCTTTTCAAAAGAGTATGACTCCAGCGTCACCAACGCGGAGCTCGAGGCATTCGGCGCGGGCGCTTTAAGGCTTGCCGTCGTCGAAGGCGATGAGAAAAAAGGCTGCTTTATGTCAGGTCAGATCGCAGGGCTGGTAAAAAAAGAGCAGACCTCAAGGGAAATAATAGAAGAAATGTTTACCGAGGCCGAAATTATATTAAGCGGAGCGGGAAAATGGCTAAAATAGCTTTTGTTTTTGCGGGACAGGGGTCACAGTCGGTCGGGATGGGGAACGATCTCTATGGTTATTTTAAGAATGCAGAGTACGTGTTTAATATGGCCGGAGAAAATGTTAAGAAACTGTCGTTTTATGGCCCCGCCGAAGAACTGAACATCACGGTCAACACCCAGCCTTGTCTCTTTGCGATGGATCTGGCCTGTGCCCACGTCCTGAATGCAAGCGGCATCTATGCCGATGGCGCCGCCGGTTTTTCCCTTGGGGAGATCCCGGCTCTCGCCTATACGGGTATAATGAGCAATGCCGGCGCTTTTGATCTTGTCCGGCTGCGGGCAAAAGCAATGCAGGCGTGCTCCGAAAAAAATAGGGGTGTGATGTTCGCAGTTCTCAGGCTTTCGGCAGGCGAGGTCGAAAAAATCTGCTTCAAACTGGATAAAGCCTATCCCGTCAACTATAACTGTGAGGGACAGACCGTTGTAGCCTGCGCGGAGGAGACTGCCCAGGAACTCCAATGCAAAATTACGGAAAAAGGCGGAAAAACGATAAAGCTAAACGTGAGCGGAGCGTTCCACAGTCCGTTCATGGACAGGGCGAGCGTGGAAATAGCTGAATTTCTGCGGGATAAAGATATGGGCAAAATGGATATCCCGTTATACGCCAACATGACTGCCCGTGTATATGACAATCCTAAAAAACTAATTTCCGAGCAGGTAAACCACCCTGTCTTATGGCAGAAAACGATTGAAAACATGATATCCGACGGCTTTGATACTTTCATCGAGGTTGGGGCCGGCAAAACGCTCTCCGGTCTTATAAAGAAAATAAACGGCGGGGTCAGGTCAATGAATGTGTGCGACCTTAAGTCACTTAAAAGCACGCTGGCGGAGGTAAAAAATGCTTAAGGGAAAAACTGCGGTAATTACGGGAGCTTCCCGTGGGATAGGCAGGGCTACGGCCCTTCTGATGGCGCAAAACGAAGCCAACGTAGCAATAATATATTCCGGAAATAAAGACGCTGCGCAGAATGTCTGCAGGGAGGCGGAGAGCTTCGGCGCAAAAGCTCTCGCATATCAGTGCAACGCCGCCGACTTTGAAGCTGTTAAGACAGTCTGCGGCCAGATAGCAGCCGATTTCGGAAATGTCGATATCCTGGTAAATAATGCCGGGATAACAAAGGACGCCCTTCTCCTCCGAATGACGGAAGACGATTTTGACAGCGTTCTGGATGTAAACCTGAAGGGCGCCTTCAACTTTATTAAACATCTGTCGAGAGCGATAATGAAGTCACCCGCCGGCAGGATTATAAATATTTCATCGGTTAGCGGTCTTATGGGAAACCCCGGGCAGGCAAACTATTCCTCCGCAAAGGCCGGTATGATAGGGCTTACCAAAACGATTGCGAAGGAGCTTGCGGGAAGAAGTGTGACCTGCAACGCTATAGCGCCCGGATTTATAGAGACCGACATGACGGCAAACCTGCCTCAATCGGTTTTGGATTATGTGAATACCGCGGTCCCTCTTAAGAGGATGGGCATGGCGGAAGAAGTCGCGGCTCTGGCGGTGTTTTTAGCGTCAGATAAGTCGGCCTATATAACCGGCGAGGTTATAAGGATCGACGGCGGAATGTGTATGTAGGAGGCAATTATGAAAAGAGTTGTCGTAACAGGTCTTGGGTGCGTTACACCGATCGGAAATGATGTCGATTCATTTTGGAACAGTCTGACGGCGGGCAGACACGGTTTTGCACCCATTACCAGATTTGATGTGAGCGATATGAAGGTCAAAATAGCTGCCGAGGTCAAGGACTTTGACCCCGGGCTCTATATGGACAAGGCCCAAATCAGGAAAAACGACCTGTTCGCTCAATATGCAATGGCGGCCGCCACGCAGGCGGTTTCTGAAAGCGGGATCATTGGAAGTATAGCGCCGGATCGTCTCGGCGTATATATCGGCTCCGGAATCGGCGGAATGAATACCTTGATAACCGAAACGGAGAAAATGCTCTTAAAAGGGCCCTCGAGAATCTCGCCGTTCTTTATTCCCATGATGATTGCAAACATCAGCTCCGCGCTTGTGGCTATAAAATATAAAGCTCAGGGTCCGAGCCTCCCCATCGTTACGGCGTGCGCCACAGCGACCCACTCGATAGGCGAGGCGTTCAGATCTATTAAATACGGTTACGCAGACGCCATCATAGCGGGCGGAACCGAAGCCACGATCAACCCGCTGGCAATAGGCGGTTTTACAAACTGTATGGCGTTATCCACCACAAACGACCTCGACAGCTGCTCCGTCCCCTTTGACAAGCGCCGCAACGGCTTTGTCATGGGAGAAGGCTCTGGTGTCCTTGTGTTGGAAGAATATGAGCACGCGGTATCCCGCGGCGCAAAAATATATTGTGAAATCTGCGGCTACGGGAACACCTGTGACGCATACCATATAACCGCGCCTCATCCCGAAGCGGCAGGCAGTAAAAAAATGATAGAGCTTGTGCTGGAAGAGGCAAATATGAAAGCCGACAAAAAGCTCTACATCAACCCGCACGGGACCTCCACCCCGCTCAATGACAAAACTGAGACTCTAGCGATAAAGATGGCCCTCGGAGATATGGCTTACAGTGTGCCGATAAGCTCGACAAAATCTATGACCGGGCACATGCTTGGTGCCGCTGGCGGAGTCGAGGCTATTGCCTCCATAAAAGTAATCGAGACCGGCATAGTTCCTCCAACCATCGGATACAGAGACGCCGATCCGGACTGCGATCTGGACTATGTTCCCAATGTTATGAGAAAATGCGATATCGACAAGGCTCTCTCCATGTCGCTCGGCTTTGGCGGGCACAACGCGGGTATTTTATTCAGCAAAATATAACGGGTATAATGTGAGATATTTGCATTATACATCGATGTCCCGACTCCCCCATCTGCCGTGCGATACAAAACTGCGAAAGTGCGAACTTGCCGGATACGGGGGCTGTCATCACAATTTGTGCGCGTTGACGCATTGGAGGTTAACATGGGCATAGACACCGTAAAGGCTCTTGCGGAAATACTTAATAAAAGCGGACTCACCTCTCTGGAATACTGTGAGGGTGACACAAAAATAAGGCTTGAAAAAACGGGTTCTGCTGTTCCCGCCATCTCCGCGAGGACAGAGGTGCCGGCTAAAAGCGAAAACCCTTCTGCAGGCGACCCTGGCGTAAGCGCCGTTGATTTCAACAACCTCATTGAGGTAAAATCTCCCCTTGTAGGCGTATTCTATTCCTCCGCGTCTCCGGAATCCGCTCCTTTTGTATCTATCGGCAGCAAAGTGAAAAAAGGCGACGTCCTCTGTGTGATCGAGGCGATGAAGCTGATGAACGAGTTAACGGCCGAAGCGGAAGGCGAGATCGTGGACATCTGCATAAAAAACGGAGAAATCGCGGAGTACGGCCAAGTGTTATTCAAAATGTTTTAAGGCGGCGCATTATGAACAGAGAAGAAATAAAAAGTATACTCCCCCACAGAGAGCCGATGCTTCTCGTCGATGAAGTGGAGCTAGTAGAAGGCGCAGCTGTAGGCAAATATACCGTACGCGGAGACGAATACTTTCTGCAGGGGCATTTTCCGGGGAACCCCGTAGTACCGGGAGTGATGTTGTGCGAGATGATGGCGCAGTCCGCGTGCCTTCTCATAGACCGTGACGCCGGCAAATTTACCCCGTATTACACAGGCATGAACAATGTCAGATTCAAGAGCAAGGTTCTGCCCGGAGACACGATAACTTTTAAAATCGAAATCACAAATATAAAAAAGCCGTTTTACTTTATGAAGGGTGCGGGGTATGTTGACGGCAAGCTCTGTGTCAGCGGCGAATTTTCTTTTGCCGTCATCAAAGCATAACGTGCCGATACGAACCCGTTTTTGACGAGCTAGGCCGCCTGAAAGGCGGCAGCCTTACGACGCGCCTCGATACTGAATCGTCTATGCCCGTCAAAAATCTCCGACATCTGAGCGGCGGGTTTTTGTGACAGGCGAAGATCTTTGATGCGGGCGGGCTGACGCCCGATAATGAAAGAAGCAAAGCATGGCGCGAAAATACGTGCTCACATGTATACGTATCGGCGCATTATGCCCAGAGGAGAATGACCCATGTTTTCTAAAATACTCATCGCAAATCGCGGCGAAATAGCCGTCCGCGTGATCAGGGCCTGTAAGGAGATGGGAATTTCGACCGTCGCAATTTTCTCTGAGGCCGACAGAGAGGCTCTGCACGTGAGCCTCGCGGACGAGAGCTACTGCATAGGCGGACCTATTTCAAAAGACAGCTACCTGAATATGAACGCCGTTATATCCATAGCACTGGCTTCAAAGGCGGAGGCTATTCACCCGGGATACGGTTTTTTATCGGAAAACCCAAAGTTTGCCCGTCTTTGTGAGGAAAACGGAATCGTGTTTATAGGCCCGGGCGCCGACGTCATATCCAGAATGGGCGACAAAGACATGGCGAAAAAAACGATGCGGGAGGCGGGAGTTCCCGTCATACCTGGCTGCGATCTTGTAAAAGATTTGACAGATGCAAAAGCCGAGGCAGAAAAGGTCGGTTATCCGCTTCTGATAAAGGCCCGAGCAGGCGGCGGGGGCAGGGGGATACGCCTTGTTGAAAAAGCTGAAGAATTCGAAAACTGTTATAATTCCGCGGCGGCGGAGGCGCAGAGCGCCTTCGGTGACGGCGCGGTTTATATTGAAAAATATCTTAGTCCCGTAAAGCATATTGAAACGCAGATTCTGGCCGATAATTTCGGCAGCGTTGTGTGCCTCGGAGAGCGAGACTGCTCGATTCAGAGAAAAAATCAAAAGCTTATTGAAGAGAGCCCCGCCGCAACACTGCCGGAGGAAACGAGGCAAAAAATGATTGAAGTCTCAATAAAGGCGGGGAAAGCCGTAAACTACCGCGGCGCCGGTACGATTGAGTATCTGTACGATAAGGACGGCAATTTTTATTTTATGGAGATGAACACCCGCCTGCAGGTCGAACATCCCGTAACCGAAATGGTTACCTGGATTGACCTTGTAAAATGGCAGATCCGCATATCCGCGGGAACGGCGCTTGGGTTCGGGCAGAGTGATATTGAGTTCAAGGGACACGCCATCGAGTGCCGCATTAACGCGGAAAACCCGTATAATAATTTCACTCCCTCATGCGGGAAAATAGAAATGCTGCACGTTCCGGGCGGCCCTTGGGTTAGGTTTGATACGGCCGTTTATCAGGGTTATTCAATTCCTCCGTTTTATGACTCGATGATCGGAAAGCTAATTGTCTATGCAAAAACCAGGGACGAGGCAATAAGAAAAATGAGAGCTGCACTGTGTGAACTGATAATTGAGGGAATAGAACATAACGCCGACTTCCAGGCGGAAATATTATCTTCTGACGAATTCGTCGGCTCAGCATACACCACCGATTTTCTAACAAAGCGGTAAGGAGCAGGACGTCTTAAACAAGGTCAAACTTCATCTGATTTCGGTGCGTTTCGCTTAAAAGGCAACCACAATACAGGCACAAAATGACCATTTAGTTTCATGGTCATTTTGTGCCTGCGGCGAAAGGAATGGTCATAACAATGATATTTAAAAAACCAAAAAATGCTTTGGAAGGTTATACAAAGATCCAGAAGGCAATCATAAATAATGTGACGGAGGAACCTCCTGTTATCTGCCCGAGATGCAAAAAAAACCTTGTTCCGAGCGAGCTCACCGATGCGCTGAATGTCTGCCCGTACTGCAGATATCATTTCAGGATAAACGCAAGGCAGCGTCTCAATATCATTTGTGATCAGGGCACATTCAAGGAAGTTGACAGGGAGCTGTCATCGAAAAATATTCTGGATTTCCCCGATTACGACAGGAAACTGACGAACGCCAAATTGGAGAGCGCCGAAAACGAGGCCGTTGTCTGCGGTAAATGCGAAATAGGCGGTAATCCGGCGGCTATCTTTGTGATGGATCCATATTTTATGATGGGAAGCATGGGCAGCGTTGTCGGCGAGAAAATTACGCGCCTGTTTGAGCTCGCCGCAAAAGAGAGCCTGCCGCTAATCGGCTTCACCGTCTCGGGAGGCGCAAGAATGCAGGAGGGCATAATTTCCCTTATGCAGATGGCAAAGACCAGCGGCGCGGTAAAAAGGCACAGCGACGGCGGCAACCTCTTTGTCTGTATCCTGACCGACCCCACCACGGGCGGCGTTACCGCAAGCTTTGCAATGGAAGCCGACATCATTCTGGCCGAGCCCTATGCGCTTATCTGCTTTGCCGGGCCGAGAGTAATAGAGCAGACAATCAGAAAAAAACTGCCGGATGGATTCCAGAGAGCTGAGTTTTTGCTTGAAAAGGGTTTCGTCGACAATATAATAGGCCGGTGGAGGCAGAAAAATTATATATCGGAGCTTCTTAAAATTCACAGCAGGGAGGAAAAAGCATGACAGCTTTTGAAAAAGTAGTGGCAGCCAGAGCGAAAGGCCGCTTCACCTCCGTTGATTTCATAAACAATATTTTCGATATCTTCATGGAAATGCACGGTGACCGCAGATTCGCCGACGACAAGGCGATTATCAGCGGTATCGCGTACTTAAAAGATATACCCGTAACCGTTATCGGCATTGAAAAAGGCAAGGATGTAAAGGACAAGGCCGCACGAAATTTTGGCTCGGCTCATCCTGAGGGATACAGGAAAGCGCTCCGGCAGATGAAACTCGCCGAGAAGTTCGGACGCCCAGTCATTTGCTTTATCGATACCTCAGGCGCATACTGTGGCCTGGGAGCAGAAGAGCGCGGGCAGGGCCAGGCTATCGCCGAAAATCTCATGGAGATGATGACGCTCAAAGTCCCGATAATATCGGTACTTATAGGCGAGGGCGGAAGCGGAGGGGCTCTGGCTCTCGCGGTCGCCGACGAGGTCTGGATGCTTGAAAATTCAGTATATTCCGTTATCTCTCCGGAGGGGTGCGCAAGCATTCTTTGGAAGGACAGCGCAAAGGTGGAGGAGGCCAGCGAGTGCCTTAAGTTAACGGCCGGGGATCTTCTTACACTAAAGGTTATAGATAAAATAATACCTGAGAACGAAAATCTGTTTGAAAGTCTGAAAAGGGATCTGTGCGAAACGCTGTGCAGAGCAAAAAGGCAGAATAAAGATGAATTAACTGAAAAAAGATATCAAAGGTTCAGAAAGATAGGTGATCTTAATGATCAGGATAGTAACTGACTCAAGCTCTTATTTAAAAAAAAGCGAGGCGGCGGAGCTTGGTATTAAGGTTGTACCCTTAAAATATTCCGTCGGCAGTCAGGAATATCTGGAATCATTCGGCGATCAGAATGGTGATTTTGTTTATGTTTTAAAGGGAAACTCAAATTTTCACACCTCACAACCCAATATGGCTGCCTTTCTGAGCTGTTTTGAAGAGGAGCTGTCTCAGGGCAATGAGATCCTGTGCATCACCATCTCTTCGCGCCTCAGCGGGACTTTCAGTACCGCGTATATTGCCTCAAAGCAGACTGAAAGTAAAAAAATTTTCGTATTCGACAGCCAGATGACCGCGGGCGGGCTCTATCTTCTCATAAAGGAAGCAAGAAAGCTTATAGGGAGCGGCAAAGCGCTTTCGGAAATTATAAAGCTTTTGCCTGAAATAAGAGACAGGATCACAATTGCTTTTTCCGTCGGCGATATGGTACCTCTGCGCAACAGCGGAAGGATAGGCTTTGTCAGGATGGGCGTAGGCACTATTTTGAACATAAAGCCGATACTTCTCTGTAAAGACGGCGCAGTCGTTTCCGACAGTACGGCACACGGCAATGCGGAGATGATTAAAAGGTTACTCTCAAAAATTACCAAAAACGTAAAAGAGATTGTGGTCAATTACATTGATAACAGCAGGGTCGCTACCAATCTCTATAATGTCATCCATGAAAATTATTCCGACGTCCCGATAAAACTCCAAAAAATGGGCCCGGTCCTCGGGATACATTTGGGCCTTCAGGTCGTTGCGGTATCATTTATCACCGATTGAGCGTAAAATCATATGAAAAAGTATTATTTTGACACAATTGATTCGACCAACGATGAGGCAAAACGCCTTATTAAAAGCGGCACGGGCGAGGATTTTGCCGTTATCTCAAAATCCCAGACCTCTGGACGTGGCCAGTTTGAGCGGAGCTTCTTTTCTCCGCCCGGCACCGGCCTCTATCTTTCTGTAGCACTCAAACAAAAAGCGCCATTAAACAATTCCTTCATTACGCAGGCGGCCGCGGTCGCGGTGTGCAGAAGTATAGAGAACATATACGGTATATGCCTTGATATAAAACCGGTAAACGATCTAATTTACGGCGGCAAAAAAATCTGCGGGATTCTGGTTGAATCGGCTGCGAATTTCGGTTCCTGCGAATACTTTGCCGTTTTCGGTATAGGCATAAATCTGTCAAAGCCTAAATGCGGTTTTCCCGATGAACTCCGGGATGCTGCAGCATACCTATTTGAGTCAGACGTTGACCCCAAAGGTCTGATCGATGAAATAATAGCACAACTAATCATTATTTCAGACGATTTGAGCAATCCGAACGTAAAGTTGGAATATGAAAGACGAAATATATATGGTTAATAACTTAAGCAAGCTTCTTATCGCAGGATTTTTCGCCACATTTATCTGTATAGGCGCATTTATAAAAATCCCCTTTCTGTTCGTGCCTATGACGCTGCAGTTTTTATTTGTAAATCTTGCAGTCCTGTATCAGGATAAAAAATATGGCGTCCTGTCAGTGCTCACATATATCACGCTCGGCTTAATGGGGCTCCCGGTATTCGCCGGCGGCGGAGGATTAGGGTATGTGTTAAAGCCCACCTTTGGGTACATAATAGGCTTTCTGGCGGCCGCCGTTGTAACGGGGTCAGTTAAAGACAAATTTGCCTGTTCACTCAGGACCAATCTGATCTTCAGCGCGTTAAATATTATACTTATCTACATCTGCGGTATTTCATACTTTTATCTGATCTCCAATTTCTATCTGGGCAGCCGGATCGGTATTACAAAACTGCTCATAGTCGGCTGTCTGATGTTTATCCCAAGCGATGTTTTTAGCGGGGTTTTATCCTCATATCTGGCGGTAAGATTGAAGAGCGTTAAAAAACTAATTCACCTTTAGGAAGAAGCTAACTGCCTCCCAAAGATATTTGCCTTGCGCGAATTAGTATTGGCACATTTTCGCACCCTGCGGCCACCACGTTATATGGCACACCATATAACGTAATAAATTGCGTTTTATATAAGACCGGTTCGGATGAGATAGTAAACGGGCTGAAACCATTTAAAGGTTTCAGCCCGTTTTGTATAAATCTCTTACAGCGCGTTGGAGCTTCCTATGAGTACCGAGAGGTCGATGTTGTCTTCCTCCTCCTCAGCTGGCTCCACCTTCAAATCCGGCTTTGTAACAACGCCGGCCAAATCTCTGTAGATGGCAAGTCCGCTGCCGGCTGGAATGAGCTTGCCTATGATGACGTTCTCCTTGAGTCCGACCAGGTGGTCCACCTTGCCCTTTGTCGCGGCCTCTGTGAGCACCTTTGTAGTCTCCTGGAAGGACGCTGCCGAGAGGAATGACTCCGTAGCAAGGGACGCCTTCGTTATGCCCATGAGAAGTTGCGTACAGGTCGCGGGACGGAGCTCCGTCTCGCCCGCCGCCATCCTGTCGAGCACGGCCTGATTCGCGCGCTTTAATTCCAGAACATCGACTGTAATGCCGGAGAGCAGATTCGTATCGCCCGCATCGTCGATTTTGACTTTGCGCATCATCTGACGCACTATGACTTCTATGTGCTTGTCGTTTATATCGACGCCCTGCTGGCGGTACACCTTCTGTACCTCCCGGATGAGATAGTTCTGCGTGTCATTCTTGCCCAGTATCCTCATGACATCATGCGGGTTGAGCGCGCCGTCCGTGAGCATGATCCCTTTTTCGATGGTATCGCCGGATTTTACCCTGATTCCCGCTGAGTACGGCGACTGGTAGGACCTGACTTCACCGTCTTCCTGATTTGTAACGTTGATCATGACCATGGCGTTTCGCCGCGTTTCCTCGATCGCAACGGTCCCGCCGGTCTCCGCAAGTATAGCCATCTTCTTAGGCTTTCTGGCCTCAAAAAGTTCTTCAACTCGGGGAAGGCCCTGCGTTATATCGTCGCCGGCGACGCCGCCGGTATGGAACGTACGCATGGTGAGCTGCGTACCGGGCTCGCCGATGGACTGAGCCGCGATTACGCCGACCGCTTCGCCTGTGGACACAGGCTCGCCCGTAGCGAGGTTGAGGCCGTAGCACCTGGCGCAGACACCGCTCGTCGCCTCACAGTCGAGGACGGTGCGTATCTTCACCTTATCTATACCAGCCTTTTCAAGCTTAGCCGCGTCAGGACGCATAAGCATATGGGTTTTGCTGAAAACTATTTCCCCCGTTGTGGGGTTAACAATATCTTCAGACGGATATCTGCCGTGGATGGCGTCTCCCAGAGTCTGGACGACCTGTCCGTTTTCCGTGACCTGCGACACTGTGATGCCGTCCTTTGTTCCGCAGTCGTCTGAGCGTATGATGACATCCTGCGAGACGTCAACCAGACGGCGGGTGAGGTAGCCTGAATCCGCCGTACGGAGTGCCGTATCGGCTAGGCCCTTTCTCGCGCCTCTGGAGGAGATGAAGTACTCAAGGACGGTAAGGCCTTCACGGAAGTTCGCCTTTATCGGTATTTCTATCGTCTTACCGGCGGTGTTCGCCATAAGTCCGCGCATACCTGCGAGCTGACGGATCTGGTTCATCGAGCCGCGGGCGCCGGAGTTCGCCATCATATAAATGGGGTTAAACTCGTCAAGGCTGTTCTGGAGGGCATTCGTTACGTCCTTTGTTGTACGCTCCCACTCGGCGACGACAAGGCGATAGCGCTCGTCATCGGTAATAAGGCCGCGTTTGTACTGGCGTTCGATAGCGACGACTTTTTTCTCCGTCTCCCTGATGAGCGTCTTCTTCTGCTCAGGCACTGTCATATCCGCGATGGAGATTGTAATCGCGCCCTTAGTCGAATATTTGAAGCCCAACGCCTTGATGTTGTCGAGGACTTCCGCCGAGAGGGCGAACCCGTGCCTTGCTATGCACTTGTCTATGATCTTTCCGAGCTCTTTCTTACCGGCCTGGAAACATATCTCGTAATCAAACTTCTTATCCGGGTCTTCCCTGTCGACAAATCCGAGATCCTGAGGAATGGGCTCGTTGAATATTATCCGTCCGACTGTCGTTTCTATTATTTTGGACTGTTCTTTCCCGTCAAATTCCTTGACGACACGCACAAGTACAGGTGAGTGAATGCCCACGTCATTGTCCTGATACGCCATAAGCGCCTCATTAACAGTAGAAAACGCCTTTGTGGGCTTGTAAACAGCCTTTTTGAGATTCTCTTTGCCGGCCTTTATCCTTATATCGATATTCTTGTTGGCAGCGAGGAACTTCTCAGTGTCCACAATATCTCCGGCTGTGAGGTCAGTGTCACCAGCGTCAACGACCATGACGTGCTCAGATCCTTTTTCCCCCAGCCTTATATAGGTTAGATAATAGGAGCCAAGTATCATGTCCTGTGTTGGGACGGTAACAGGTCTGCCGTCTTTTGGGTGTAGAAGATTATTGGCTGAGAGCATGAGAACCCTGGCTTCGGCCTGCGCCTCCGCTGAAAGCGGAACGTGTATGGCCATCTGGTCACCATCGAAGTCCGCATTGTACGCCGTGCAGACGAGCGGATGGAGCTTTAAGGCGCGGCCCTCGACAAGTATGGGTTCAAACGCCTGAATACCCAGCCTGTGAAGCGTAGGCGCGCGGTTTAAGAGCACCGGATGCTCCTTTATGACAACTTCGAGGGCGTCCCACACCTCGGTGCGGCCGCGATCGACCATTTTCTTTGCGCTTTTTATATTGTTTGCAACGCCGTCCTCGACGAGCTTTTTCATAACAAACGGGCGGAACAGCTCGATGGCCATCTCTTTCGGCACGCCGCACTGGTAAATCTTAAGGTCCGGACCGACAACGATGACGCTTCGTCCGGAGTAGTCGACGCGCTTTCCCAGAAGATTCTGGCGGAATCTTCCCTGTTTGCCCTTGAGCATGTCGGAGAGGCTCTTGAGCGCGCGTGAATTCGCGCCGGTGACGGCTCTGCCGCGGCGGCCATTATCGATAAGGGCGTCGACGGCCTCCTGCAGCATGCGCTTCTCGTTTCTCACGATGATGTCCGGGGCGTTTAACTGTATCAGCCTTTTGAGGCGGTTATTGCGGTTTATTACGCGGCGGTACAGATCATTTAAGTCACTTGTCGCGAAACGGCCGCCGTCCAGCTGAACCATGGGGCGTATCTCCGGCGGGATAACCGGCAGAACGTCTATTATCATCCACGTCGGTTCGTTATTGGACAGGCGGAAAGCCTCTACTACCTCAAGTCTCTTAACTATCTTAGCCTTTTTCTGTCCCGATGCGTTCGAAAGTTCCTCACGCAGCGCATTTGACAGCTTTTCGCAGTCTATGTCCGCCAGAAGCTCCTTAATTGCCTCGGCACCCATACCCGCCTTAAAGTCATCCTCATACTTTTCCCGCATGTCGCGGTATTCTTTTTCAGAAAGTATCTGATTTTTCTGGAGAGGAGTAAATCCCGGATCGGTTACGATATATGCCGCGAAATAAAGGACTTTTTCAAGTATCCTCGGTGTAAGATCGAGCATCAGGCCGAGCCTTGACGGGATACCTTTGAAATACCAGATGTGCGATACCGGTGCAGCTAGTTCAATGTGTCCCATGCGCTCGCGGCGCACCTTGGCTTTAGTTACCTCAACCCCGCATCGGTCGCATATCTTTCCTTTGTAACGTATCTTCTTGTACTTTCCGCAGTGGCACTCCCAGTCCTTGGTGGGCCCAAATATCTTTTCACAAAAAAGGCCGTCCCTTTCGGGTTTGAGCGTTCGGTAATTTATAGTCTCGGGCTTTTTGACCTCGCCATAAGACCACTGTCTTATCATTTCGGGAGAAGCAATCCCTATCTGTATAGCGTCAAAGGGTGCATAACTCATTCTTCTTCCTCCTCGCCAAAAATCTCCTCGACTTCTCCATCCTCGTCCTCTTCCCCGAAGTCGGGCAGGATGACATCATCATCTTCCACATCTTCAATGCTGTAGCCGGAGGAGACGATCTCCGAATCATCGGAGGCGTATTCACTGTTATCACGGAAGCCGCTGGCAAAATCGTCTTCATCATCGTCCTTCAGTTCGATCTCCGCGCCCTTCTCGTCCAGAACCCTGACATCCAAACAGAGGGACTGTAGCTCCTTAACGAGCACCTTGAATGACTCCGGAACTCCAGGCTGCGGGACATTGTGCCCCTTGACGATGGATTCATACGTTCTGACACGACCGGTCACGTCGTCCGACTTGACCGTGAGAATTTCCTGAAGCGTATATGCCGCGCCGTAAGCCTCGAGCGCCCAGACCTCCATTTCGCCGAAACGCTGGCCGCCGAACTGAGCCTTGCCGCCGAGGGGCTGCTGCGTTACCAGAGAGTACGGACCTGTGCTTCTGGCGTGTATCTTATCATCAACCAGATGATGGAGCTTTAAGAAGTAAACGTAACCTACAGTGACCGGACTGTCGAACGGTTCGCCTGTACGACCGTCGTACAGGATACTCTTTCCGTCCGCCCGGAGCTGCGCCAGTTCCAGCGTCTTTCTGATCTCTTCCTCGTTCGCGCCGTTAAATATAGGCGTTGCAACCTTCCAGCCGAGCGCATGCGCCGCGTAGCCGAGATGGACCTCCAGAACCTGCCCGATGTTCATTCGGGAGGGAACGCCGAGGGGATTTAACACTATGTCGAGCGGAGTGCCGTCCGGCAGATAGGGCATATCCTCCTTGGGAAGTATGCGTGAGACGACGCCCTTGTTGCCGTGGCGTCCGGCCATCTTGTCGCCGACAGATATCTTTCTTTTCTGTGCGATATAGCAACGCACAACCATGTTAACGCTCGGATTGAGTTCGTCCCCGTTTTCACGGGTGAACACTTTGACATCAACTACTATGCCGCTCTCACCATGCGGAACTTTAAGCGAGGTGTCTCTGACTTCTCTGGCCTTTTCGCCGAAGATCGCGCGAAGGAGTCTCTCCTCCGCGGTGAGGTCGGTTTCGCCCTTGGGAGTGACCTTGCCAACGAGGATGTCGCCGGCGTGGACTTCCGCGCCTATCGAGATAATGCCGCGCTCGTCAAGGTATTTAAGCGAATCTTCGCCAACGCCGGGGATGTCTCGTGTTATCTCCTCAGGACCGAGCTTGGTATCACGCGCGTCTATCTCGTGCTCCTCTATGTGGACTGAGGTGAAAACATCTTCAATAGCCACGCGTTCATTCAGCAGTATCGCATCCTCGTAGTTATAGCCCTCCCAGGTCATGAAGCCGACGAGAATATTCTTGCCGAGAGCTATTTCGCCCTGACTGGTTGACGGGCCGTCCGCCAGAACAGAACCTTTGGATATCCTCTCACCCGCGGTGACAATTGGCCTTTGATTTATACAGGTACCCTGGTTCGAGCGGGCAAATTTTGTGAGTCTGTAATCGCGTATCTCCCCGTCGTCATATCTGACGGAGACCCTATCAGCGCTTACAAAGGTGACTACACCGTCGCCGGAGGCGGAAATAACGACCTCCGAGTCAACCGCGCACTTGTGTTCTATACCGGTGGCGACGATCGGTGCCTCGGTCACAAGGAGCGGAACGGCCTGGCGCTGCATGTTCGCGCCCATGAGGGCGCGGTTCGCGTCATCGTTCTCAAGGAAAGGAATCATAGCCGTCGCTATCGAGACCATCATGCGCGGAGAGATATCGATGAAATCGACTCTGTCGCGGTCTACCTCAATGATCTCGTCCCTGTGGCGGCATGTGATACGCTCGTTAGTAAGGCAGCCGTTCTCGTCGACCGGCTCGTTAGCCTGAGCGACTATATACTGATCCTCCATATCGGCGGTAAGGTACTGTATGTCATCCGTCACCCTATGGGTACGCTTTTCGACTCTGCGGAAAGGCGCGATCAGAAAGCCGTATTCGTTAACCTTCGCGTAGGACGCGAGGTAAGATATAAGACCGATATTTGGGCCTTCAGGCGTCTCAACGGGGCACATACGGCCGTAATGGCTGTAGTGGACGTCACGAACGTCGAATGAGGCGCGCTCTCTGGAAAGGCCGCCTGGACCCAGCGCCGACATACGTCTCTTGTGCGTAAGCTCGGCGAGGGGGTTTGTCTGATCCATGAACTGAGACAGCGGAGATGAGCCGAAGAACTCCTTTATCGCCGCGGTCACCGGCCTGATATTAATCAGAGATTGAGGTGTGATGATGTCCAGATCCTGCAGCGTCATACGCTCTCTGATGACGCGCTCCATGCGGGAGAAACCGATGCGGAACTGATTCTGCAGAAGCTCGCCGACACTTCTCATGCGGCGGTTTCCGAGGTGGTCTATATCGTCGGGCTCACCGGCGCTGTGCGCCAGCGTATTCAGGTAATTGACGGACGCAAAAATGTCGTCCGGGATTATAAATCTCGGGATAAGCTCATCAATATTCTCGCGGATGGCCTCTTTGAGCTCTTCGCCGCTGTACTTTTCCAGAAGGTCCTTGAGTATTATTAAGCGGACGCGTTCTTTCACGCCAACTTCCTCCGGGTCGAAGTCGACGAAGTTGTTAAGCTTTACCATTCCGTTTGAGAAAACCTTAACGTCCTTGCCGTCTACAAGTATGTGCGCCTCGATGACACCCTTAGCGTCGAGCTCCTCGGCGCGCTCACGGGTGAGAACCTCGCCGGCCTCGGCAATAATTTCGCCGGTCATAGGGTCTGTTACGGGAAGCGCCAGCTTGTGGCCGTTAAGACGGTGCCATATGGCGAGCTTTTTGTTGAATTTATAACGGCCGGCCGTTGATATGTCGTATCTCCTTGGATCGAAAAAGAGGTTGTGGAGAAGTGTCTCGGCACTGTCAACCGTCGGGGGATCTCCAGGGCGCAGACGCCTGTATATCTCGATGAGGGACTCTTCCCTGGTCTTGCAGGTGTCTTTGTCCAGTGTCGCCACAATGCGCTCGTCCTCGCCGAAGATGCTCTTGAGCTGTTCTTGCGTGTTGGCACCAGCCTCTCCGCCGCTGACGGAGAGCCATGTATACTGTTCCGGCGTGCGCTTTCCCACAGCACGCAGAAGCCAGGTTATGGGCAGTTTTCTGTTCTTATCTATACGGACGTTAAAGTTATCGGACGTATCTGTCTCATATTCCAGCCATGCTCCGCGGTATGGTATAACCGTTGTCGCATAGACCGAAATTCCTGTCTTGTCCGTTTTCTTTTCATAATAAACACCGGGAGAACGTATAATCTGGGATACAATGACACGTTCTGCGCCGTTTATAATAAAGGTGCCGCCCGCAGTCATTAGCGGGAAATCGCCCATGAATATCTCCTGCTCCTTGATCTCCTCCGTCTCGCGGTTACGCAGGCAGACACTCACCTTGAGGGGCGCTGCATATGTGGCGTCTCTCGCCTTGCACTCCTCTTCCGTGTATTTCGGTTTCTCGTCCATTTTATAGTTCGAGAAGGTGAGCTCCAGATTTCCCGTGTAGTCGGTTATGGCCGCAACGTCACGGAACACCTCACGCAGCCCCGTCTCAAGAAACCATGCATACGAATTCTTCTGTATTTCCAAAAGGTTTGGCATGCTCTGGATCTCTTCGGATTTTGCAAAGCTCTTTCTCACAGTTTTGCCGTAAACCACATCTTTTGGCATTAACTTCACTCCTTCTCCAGATTGCTCTTGTATAATAAACGCCCGGGCGCGTTGTAATCTTTTGCCGATCAGGTCTTGATTTTTGTCTGTGATCTGTTAAAATAGAACCAGATTTAACTTGGGGAAGTTTCCTCTGTTTCATCGGCATAAAGCAATTTATTTTACCAGAACATTCCGCGTATGTCAAGTCCAATTTATTGAATCGTCTGCGCCGCGGGCACGGGCGGTCTTTTTTTGCTCATTACCGCTCCCCCTCGGGCGGCAAGCGCGTGCAGACTGCGAAAAAAGGCAAAAAAGCAGTTGACAAATCGTGTCTTTCTGTTATAATGAACTTCGCTCAGTTTGCGAGAGTGCTGGAATTGGTAGACAGGCACGTTTGAGGGGCGTGTGTCGTTTGGCGTGTGGGTTCAAGTCCCATCTCTCGCACCA
>JBFWIW010000020.1:32352-39701 GCA_050253535.1 Oscillospiraceae bacterium | reverse complement strand
TACTCATACCCTATTACCGCCTGAATCTGTCCATATTGGGTCCCAACAAAAAGTTCCCCCATGTGCTTGTTATGCCGCATGGGGGAACGTTATGCCTTTATTGACAGATTCTATTTTATGTATTGGTGTAATCAGACATGCTGCGGCGGCAAGACCGCAATATTTTGAAGTTACGGACGAACTCTCTGAACAATGCCCTTATAGACATTGATAAGATTGATCGCATCTATGCCGAGCGCAACCGCGTCGAATCCCATTTTGAAATACTTTGCGGCGTCTTCCTCACTGTTGGCGTAAATAAATGCGAACTTGCCGGCGTCCCTGCAGGCTTTGAGAATGCGGCTGATTGCTCCGCTAACTTCCGGATCGGCGAACAGCCCGGGCTTGCCCAACGCCGTGGACAGATCGAACGGGCCGATAAAGATCCCGTCTACGCCCTCGACTGCAGCGACTTCCTCAATGACGTCCAGGCAGCCTTTGGTCTCACACTGGGGGATCAGCAGGGTTTCGTTGTTGCATACTTCAAAATAGTGATGAAAGCCCTGTTTTGCATAGTCTTTGGTCCAGTAGTTGGTGCCGGAGGCGGGCGCTATGCCGCGTTCGCCCAGCGGGAAGTATTTCCCGTATTTCACGATTTCTTTTACTTCGTCCACTGACTGGACGTTGGGGATTATGAGACCCATGGCGCCCACGTCCAGCATTTTCAGAATGGAATTGCGGTTGCTGTCCTTAACGCGCACAAACGGGCTGAATCCCACGTATTTGGCCGTCCTTATGAGATTGAGCGCAGTCTCCGCATCGCCCGGGCCGTGCTCTGTATCAATGATTGCATAATCCAGTCCGGAGTATCCGAGACACTCGATGGAAACTTCGTTGCCGATTGCACAGAAGGTACCGAGAACCTTCTGCCCTTTTAACATGTTTTCTTTAATAATATTCTTCATGATATCCCTCGCTATTTCTTAAGCTCTTTTTCATTGACAAAATATTTCGGTTTTCCGGTCTTAAGCGCAAGAATGGCTTGTTCTATGGCACCCCTCTGCAGGGCGAGCTCAGAGCCCTCCGAATAATAACCGATGTGCGGGGAGAGTAAAATATTATCAAGCTGAGCCAAAGGTTCTTTGGAAAGATCCGGATGTTCGTCCTCCAATACATCCAAGGCCGCTCCGGCAATGATTTTATCTTTCAGGGCGATATATAAATCCTTTTCATTTACCAGGCCGCCGCGTGCTACATTTATAATGTAGGCGGAGGACTTCATCATTTTCATCTGCTTCATAGTGACTGTATCCTTTGTCTCTTTTGTAAGAGGCAGATGAACAGATAATACATCGGCTATTGGATAGATAGCATCTAAGTCCTTTATTCTTTCGACTCCCCAGTCCTCGAATACGGAGGCATCCACGTACGGATCATACGCAAAAACTTTGAAGCCTATAACTTTCAGCTTTTTGGACAATGCTTTGGAGATTGCGCCAAACCCTAAAAGGCAGACCACCATATCGGAAATTCTCTGAATTGGACGCGCGTCCTGCACCGTCCATCTGTTTTTTTCACGGACTGTTTTGTCTATATAAGGCACCTTGCGTACAAGCGCCATAATGAAAGCAAGTGCCTGATCTGACACCTCGTCATTGCAGTAATCACGAACATTGGCCACGATTATTCCACGCTGCGTTGCCGCGTCAATATCAATATTATTGACACCCATACCGGTTCGGACTATTACTTTACAGTTACCCAGAGAATCGATCAGTTCCTTATTGATATCTCCGTAAGTCGTGATGATTCCATCTGCATCCTTGCAGATTTTCTTCAATTCTTCCAGATCCAGAGAATTTGATTTTACCCATTCAATACCCTCTTTGGCGAACGTTTCCATTTCAATATTGGAATCCTTAAAAATAAAATCTGTAGAAACAACCTTCATTTTTACCTATCCTTTTCATAATATTGTTCTGTATAGCAGAACGATTATTGATAATGACGAATTAATTGTATATCTATTTGACTGCATTGTCAATAATAATAGTTTTCTGAAAACATTATTCACAGGCAAAAAACAGCATATTATGGATAAAATATGTGATGATTTTGTAAAAAGGTCGGTAATATATCCAGCGTTCTGGGCGTGTCTTAACACAGGACTATCCGCACAGCCGAGAGAGAATTTTGAACAGAGAGGATATTGGACAATCCAAAGGACATATGTTTTAGTACTTTGAAAATTTCATATCGGGAGGGCGGTAAATGAATGTAATTGTGCACTATCCGAAAAGCGCGGACAGCATCCGCTGTCTGCAAAAGCGGGTAGCTATGATTCATGCACAGGCGGTCTTAAGCTACATTCAAAAACTATCCTGCTCCAAAGAACAGAAGATAAAATTAATCGAAGAAATAAAGCAGTCTGCTAAAGGCTCATAAAACAGAAACGGCTTGCTGTTGACTATTTGTAAGCGGCAAGCCGTCTGTTTCTTTACAGTATGCATTTTGCGCCGATATGTTAGCATAGCATTTTCAATACATCGGCTGGCGTAAGTTGCGAGCCTCACCCCTTTGTCAGGCCTGTAGGAGGATACGCCCTTAATGAGCCCTATCGTCCCTATTGAAATGAGATCATCCTGATCGCTGGTCTGGGTATAATATTTTTTGATGATATGAGCGACAAGCCGGAGATTTCTCTCTATCAGTACGTTCCGCGCCTCCATATCGCCCTTGGCGTAGCGCTCGAGGTATTCACTCTCCTCGGCGGCAGACAGTGGTCTTGGGAAGGAGCCGCCGTTTCCCGTAAGACGGAGGGAGAGGAAGGGGATCGAAAGTAAAAGTGCAAATGTGGCTGAAAGCATATGTTCACCACCATTTCATATTTTGTATATTATATTCCGTCCCGATTTGTCCACATTCGCACCAAGAAAAGATACCGAACAGGGTTTACAACTCTCTTGGAAAATTATATAATACTTACACGGTGGAAAGCCCGCAGAAAACGCCTGATTTGATTGAAAAAACATGTTTTAAGGGTGGGGCTTTTTGCTGAAAACTAAATATTTCTGAAGCTTTTTCGCCTGTCAGATGGAAAAAAGCCGTTAGGGTACGCCTGGAAACGGACGTGTCTCCCATTGTGGAAAGGAAATTTTCGTAATAACACCGGTACGGCGTTTATGCAGCGATATGTGAAGCCGGATGCGACAGCCTTCCACAACTATTGGAAGGCTGTTTTGCGTTTAAAGATTTTTTGTGATAAACTGGCTCGCAGCTATAAAAATACTTAAAACAGGCGGAAAAAGCATGAAACGATTTATTTATATAATTCTCGCGATAATAATGCTTACTGGCTGCGGGAAAGAGGTAAAGGAAGACAGCGGAAACCCGTATACGGATTCCGAGGGGAGGCAAGTTGCGATAAATGCCGACCATCCCCGCGCCGTTGCGCTATCGGCATCTATTGCGGAGATTTGGCTTGAGGCGGGCGGCGAGCTTGTCGGTACGACGGATGACTCTTTCGGGGAGCGCGGACTTCTTGAGCCCGGAAAAGCCGAAGTCGTCGGCACGATAAAGACGCCGAATGTCGAGACGATACTTGCGCTCTCTCCCGACATAGTTCTCCTCGCACCCGATATCGCGGGCCATGTCGAGGCGGCGGCCGTTCTGGACGACGCCGGAGTACCGTATTTTTATGTCGACGCGACGAGCTTTGAGAGCTATGACGAAACAATGATGGCTTTTACCGAAATGACCGGAAAGCCGGAAAACTATGAAAAATATGTCATGCAGCCAAAAGCCGCGATAGAAGATATAATCGCTTTTGCAAAGGAAAAGGAGCAAAAGAGCGTTCTCCTCCTGCGTGCTTATTCCTCCGGTGTGAAGGTCAAGAATACCGGGACGGCGGCTGGGATACTGGATGACTTCGAGACCAGAAACATTGCGTCTGACGACAAGTCGCTTCTGGAGGATTTAAGCCTCGAAAAGATATACGAGGAGGATCCGCAGATTGTCCTAATAGTCACCATGGGGGACGATGAGGCAGAAATTGCAAAAGCGCTGGACGAGTATCTTTTTTCGGACCCTATATGGAGTGAACTTTCGGCGGTGAAAAACGGCCACGTTGTTTACCTACCGAAAGACCTCTTCCACTATAAACCGAACGGCAGGTGGGAGGAGGCGTATTCATATCTCTATGAAGAAATTTTCGGGTAGCAGGTACGCTTTGCTCATAGTGCTTCTATCCGCCTCGGCCGTTTTCCTCGCCGTTTTCAGCATTGCGGCGGGGGCCTCAAGCATAGGCCTGGGGGATGTCTTGAAGTGGATTACAGGACGGGCTGACGTCTCTGCGGTCACTATTTTGCGATATGCCCGCCTACCAAGGACCGTGGGCTGCATCCTTGTGGGCAGCGCGCTTTCCGTTTCGGGCCTTCTCCTTCAGACCGCGTTGGGTAATCCGCTGGCCTCTCCGGGTGTAATCGGCGTTAACGCGGGTTCCGGCTTTTTTGTTGTACTCGCAGCGGCGTTTTTTCCGTCTGTCTTCTGGATAAAGGGCGCGGCGGCATTTTTGGGCGCACTTACTGCTGCGATGACGGTTTACGCCATCGCCAAACGGACGGGTGCTTCAAGAATAACCATAGTTCTTGCCGGAGTTGCCGTCTCGGGTATGCTGACGGCGCTCATAGACGCGGTAACAACGCTCCGTCCCGACTCGGTCATGGATAAGACTGAGTTTTATATAGGAGGATTCTCATCCATACAGTCGCATAACCTGAGACTTGTGCTGCCTGTTATATTGATTACCATCATTTTTGCGCAGCTTTTCGCCGGAAGGCTGGAACTTCTGCTTTTAGGTGACGAGGTGGCGGGTTCGCTCGGCCTTAATGTCGGGCGATGCCGTTTTTTTGTGGTGACGGCAGCGGCTCTTCTCGCCGCTGGGGCCGTCAGTATCGCGGGACTGATCGGTTTTGTGGGGCTTATGGTACCGCATATCGCGCGTCAGTTTGTAGGCGGAGAAATAAGGCGGGCTTTGCCTGTAACCGCGCTATTGGGCGTTATACTCACACTTTTTTGCGACATACTTGCGCGTCTCATTTTCGCACCGTTTGAGATACCGGCAGGCATTTTGCTCTCGCTCGTTGGAGCACCGTTCTTTTTGTATCTTGTGCTGACGAGAAGGAGGCGGAGGTATGATTGAACTAAAGGACGTCTGTGTCGGATACGGCGGAATCACGGTGGTGAATGACGTCTCGACTTGTTTCGAAAGGGGATCTGTAACGTTTATCATCGGGCCGAACGGATGCGGGAAATCGACACTCATCCGAGCGATGGCAGGTATTGTACCGGTTTCGGGCGGTGAAATTTTACTTGATGGTAAGGACCTCACGGGATACCGAAATGCGGAGCGGGCCTCACTTATAGCCTATCTCCCTCAAACGCGCCCTGTGCCGGAAATGAAGGTAGCCTCCATGGTGCGGCACGGCCGTTATCCGCATATGGGTTTTTCAAAAACGCTTTCAAAAAAAGATATCAAAATGGTAGACACGGCGGTACAGATGACGGAGCTCGAACCGATACTTCACAAGAGATTGGACACGGTATCCGGAGGCGAGAGGCAGAGGGCTTATCTTGCAATGGCGATAGCGCAGGACGCGGAAATTATGCTGCTCGACGAGCCTGGAACCTATCTGGACCTCGTCTATCAGATGGAACTGATGGACATGGTCAAAAAGCTCCATATGGGCGGCAAAACTATAATCATGGCAGCACATGATCTTCCGCAGGCGTTCACCTTCGCGGAGAAAATATGCCTCATGCAAAAAGGTAGAGTATTAATGCATGACACGCCCGAAAAGGTTGCGGAGAGCGGGCTTATGTCTAAAATATTCGGCTTTTCGCTCAAAGCGGCGCCGGAGGGGTCGGACATGCTGTGTAGATATTATATTGTCTGAAATATGTTGTTTATGCCCGGGCGGACCGGGTGAACATAAATAATCACAGATGAAACGAAAGGAAGAAGAAAATGAAAAAAAGAAGTATCCTGCTGACTGCTATTCTGATGCTTGCCATTACGGTGTCTATAGCATTGCCTGTTTCGGCGGCCGGAGCCCAGGTGGTAGCATCCCCCCAGAGCATAATTTACAACGGCACGGCCGTCGATATGGAAGTCTATAACATAGATGGCAGCAATTACTTTAAGCTGCGCGACGTAGCTTACCTGCTCAAGGATTCCGGCTCTAAGTTCTCCGTTGACTTTAATGCCGAAACAAAGGAAATGATCACAGCAAAGGGTTCAGACTATGTGGGCGTTGGCGGAGAGATGGCTTCCGGAGCCGACAAGTCCGCGACCTGTGTTGTGAGCGCGTGGAAGCTTATGGTGGATGGCGCGGCCGTAGAAGTCTCCGCGTATAACCTCGGAGGCAACAACTTCTTCAAGCTCCGCGATCTCGGCACGGCTTTTAGCTTCAAAGTTGCCTATGACGCGTCAGCGAACGCTGCCTGCATTTACAGTTCAGATTACGACAGCATCCCGGTCATGACAATATGCGGCACCGTCGTCACCGAGAAGGATATAAAGGCCGCTACCCCTGTCGAGGGCACATATATAAACAACAAGGGTGTTACATATCCGTTCACCGGAGTTAAAATAGCCGACCTGGTCTCTAATCTCCCGGCGGATGATGCCGTGGTGGCGCTCACCGCCGCTGATGGATATGTCGTGAACGCCACAGGCGCCGACCTCAAGGCCGCTCACATCATCTATCTCCAGAAGGGCGAGCCCATACTGGATACCGACCCTAACGGCGACACATATACTTACCGGGTTGTGATCGGCACCGGCTCCCCCGCAAAGATGGTAGTCAGTATAACGGCTGAAACTGAAGAAGTGGTTACGGCTCCCGCCGAAAGTACCGTGCTGACAATCTGCGGCACTGAAATAACCGACAGCGCGATAAATGCCGCCACCGCGACGGAAGGTACCTACCTGAACAATAAGGGCATTGAGAACACCTATGTCGGCGCGAAGGTAGCTGATCTTGTAGCGGATCTTCCGGCGGATGACGCCGCCGTCACCGTCACCGCAACAGACGGTTATGTTGTGAACGCCACCGGCGCCGACCTGAAGGCCGCCGTAATCGTATACACGCTCAACGGCGAGGCTGTAAGCGATACGGACGCGAACGGTACCGTGTTTACTTTCCGTCTCCTCATTGGCGAAGGTTCTCCAGCAAAATATGTCTCCACGGTTGTTGTCGGCTAAGTATCAAATAAACATAAATCACCCCTGCCAAACCGGGGTGCATAAAACAGTAATAATGTTTTGCAGGAGACGGCATGGCTTCGGTCATGCCGTCTCCTGTTTCATC